>JAIKYM010000051.1 GCA_024683115.1 Bacilli bacterium | reverse complement strand
ACGATTAGTCATATTCTTATGATCACGATATATTCTAATATCTTCATAATAGAATATATCGTGATCATAAGAATATGGTAAATAGATTAAATAACTGTGAGCAAGCTAATGTAGAAAAATCATATGCATCATGCCAAGAACAAATTGAAAATATTAATTATTTAAAAGAAAATGATATGATGACATTACTAGATGAGAAGGTTAGAGTTGTAGCAGAATATAGAATAAAATATCCTGAAACCACATTACAAGAATTAGCTGATATAATATCTTTAGAAACCGATTATGATATTACTAAATCAGGCATAAATCATCATTTTAGAAAGATAAAAGAATTAGTTAATAAAGCTAAGGACAAGGAAGAGTAAACCTTGCCTTTTTTATTATGTATTTTATTGATAATAAATTAATAATTATCTATAATTAAATATAGAATAGGAAGGTATATATGAATAAACGTAATGGTTTTACTTTACTAGAATTATTAGCGGTTATCGTTGTATTAGCTTTATTGATTATATTAGCTATTCCTGCAATTGTAAATGTTGTTAGTGATTCTAAGAAAAATTCGTTTTATATTTATACATCAAAAGTATATCAACAAGCTTTGAATAGATATTTAGCTGATTATAATTCTGCTACAAATGGTGAATTAAAATGTACAAGTTATAGAATTCCACAAGACCTAAAAATAACTGATAGTGGTAGTTATGTTGGATGGGTTAAGATGGAACGTGTAGCTGATGATAGTGGAAATGTTGAATTAACAAAAAATCTTAGTGATAGTCGAGGATTATATAGTGTAAGATACTGTACAAAATATAATGCAGATTGTAATCCAAGTGCTAATGATCAAGATTCAACGTTTAGTTCAAATTATTGGGAAGTACCTGAAGATGCAAATGGCAATACAGGAACATCCACAACAATAAGAGTTACAAGTAAACCAGGTTATCATATGTGCGTACAATATCAATATCCTGTAGGTAATAATATGGTATCATCAAGTGTTGATTGTAGTTATCAAAGTAATGCATTACTTGGTGATTCATTTAAGTATAAAATGACTCTTTCAATGAAAGATGGAAATAACGCTGTTGAAAACTTTGTTTTATATCAAGATTCAAATGATAATAATATTCAAAATGAAGATAATAAAAAGAAATTATTTGATGCTATGGAAACTTATAAGAGGTTACATAGAAATAATCCAAATGAAATGCGTATTGATGAACTTACTTGTAATGGACAACAAGGTGGATATATTTCAGATCCAGGTAATACATCAACAACTATAGCAACATCTACAAATCCAACTGAAGAAAGTACTACAGTTTATAATACTGATGAAACAACAACAGATATAAATTATACTCAAAGACCAACACAACAACCTAGTACAAAAGTTAATTCAGTACTATTAACTGATCTTACAGTAGTTGGTTATGATATAAGATTTAATCCAGGACATATTACTTATGAAGTACAAGTTCCATATGCTACACAAGCTTTATCAATTTCATGGATAAAAGCTAATGATGATGTAGAAGTTGAGATGAGTGGAGCAGAAAACATAGTAGTTGGATCAAATCAAATTATTGTACATGCTTATAATCCAAAAACTAATGAAGAAATATTCTATTATATAACTGTAATTAGATTACCAAATCCTGAAACTCCAAAACCAACTCAACATAGAGTAACAGTTACTGCTGCTCCTCAAGAAGGTTTACCAGATCCAAGTTTAGCTTCATCTAATGCTAAGTTAAATAACATCTTAGTTGGTGGGTATGAATTATCGGATGTATTCTCACCTGATATATTCGCATACGATGTAGAAGTAGATGCAGGAACTACTGAATTAGCAATTAATCCAGTATTACAAGAGGTATCAGCTTCATATCAAATCTTTGGTGAAAAAGATATTAAAGATGGTGGAGTAATTACTATTGAAGTATTATCTCAAAACAAATACTATCACAATACATATACCTTAACAGTACACTATAGAAAGACTGCTCAAACTGGTACAGTAATACTTAGAGCAATTGCTGTAGTATTAGCAGTAGTATTATTAATACTTGTAATTGTTATTAGAAAACAAAAGAAATCACAACAAGTAATTGATGATTCACCTATGGGTATTGAAAAGGGTGGTTACGTTGATCCTACAAAGATTGATGAATAATGATGATGTGGAAATGTAAAACATATTTCCACGTTGTCAAATATATTGAATATAAAAAATAGATATAATATAATTAAAGTATAATAGAAAGAGGGATTGTTATGAAAAAGAAAAATGGTTTTACTTTAGTTGAATTATTAGCAGTTATCGTTGTATTAGCAATAATTATGATACTTGCAATTCCATCAGTTTTAGACGTTATGAATAATGCTAGAAAGCAATCATTTGTAATTGCAATTGATAAATATGTAACAGCTGTTCAACAACAATTTATGTCTGACCAATCATTTGGTTCAGCAAGTTCAGCAGGAGTATATGTTTATAACATTACATCTGATTTAGGATTAAGCTCTACAGGATCTAATCAAGGATATGTTGTAGTAGATGCAAGAGATAGTAGTAATGTTCAATACATTGTTACAATGCATGATAATAACTTCCAAATACTACATTACAATGTAACCCAACAAAAGATGCCTACTGCTGATTCATCATCAATTGGATCATTTGGTGGATGGAATATTTCTAATGAATATTATGCATGCCAAGATTATTTACAAAATCCAAATATTCAATGCTTAAACAGCAAAGGTTACGTTTGGACTCAAGGCTAATATTAATAATAAAACTCGTGTAATTACGAGTTTTTTTTGTTATAATATTTATGGTGATAAGAATGTTATATATAGGCTCACATGTTTCGTATAAAAAAGATACACAATTAAAAGGTTCTCTAGAAGAAGCTTTGTCATATGGTTCAAATGCATTTATGTTTTATACAGGTGCTCCTCAAAATACTATGAGAGATGAAATAAATGATTTGCTTACTGTGGAAGCTATGAACAAAATGAAAATGAGTAATATATTACTTGAAAATGTTATAGTACATGCACCTTATATAGTTAATTTAGCTAATAAGACTGATGTAACTAAATATGAATTTGCTCAACAATTCTTAAGACAAGAAGTAGATAGATGTCTTACTCTTGGTGTTAAATATATAGTATTACATCCAGGCTCATCTGTTGGACAAGATAGAACATATGCTTTAAATAATATTATAGATGGTTTAAATAATATTTTGCTTAAGGAAGATAATATTATGATTCTACTTGAAACAATGGCAGGAAAAGGCACTGAATTGGGTATTAATATTGATGAATTAAAATATATTTTAGATAGAGTAGAATTAAAAGATAAAGTAGGTGTATGTTTAGATACATGTCACTTAAATGATTCAGGTATTGATTTAGTTAATTTTGATGAATACTTAGATGAATTTGATAAAAATATTGGTATAGGTAAGATTAAATGTGTTCATGTAAATGATTCCATGAATCCTTTATCATCTCATAAAGATAGGCATGCAAATATAGGATATGGAACAATAGGATTTGATACATTAATAAATGTTATTTACAATGAACGTTTAGATAATATTCCTAAAATACTTGAAACACCTTATATTGATAAAGAATATCCTCCATATAAGTTTGAAATAGAAATGATCAGAAATAAAAAGTTTAATGAAAACTTAATCGAAGATATTACTAATTTCTATAAGGGTGGTGAATAATCATGAAGAATATTAAAAATGATTTAATAAATGAGGAAATACATGATTATTTAAACCCTGAATATGTTTATATTCCTATTCAAAGTGGATATGAACTAGTATCTAAAGAGAATGGTAAAGTATTAAAAGAAGAAGTTATTTTAACTAAAGGCAATTCAAATATATATTCACCTATATCAGGTACTATAGTTGGACAAACTGATTCAGTATTATTAAATAATAAGAAAGTAACATCGTTAGTTATTAAAAATGATTATAAGGAATCAGTAAAGAAGAATACTGGTGCGGTTAGATATATAAGTGATTATTCAAAGAAAGAGTTAATATCTTTGATAAAAGAATATCAAGCAAGTAGTGTAGATTTATCTACTGATGCTAAAAGATTAATAATAAATGGTATTGATAAAGACCCATTTGAAAAGACTAGAA
>JAIKYM010000045.1 GCA_024683115.1 Bacilli bacterium | reverse complement strand
AATTCTTATTATTGGTGTTGAAGTATTTGCTATTCCTAAGATGGAAGATTTTATAGCGTTCTTAGATGAAAACTTTAATTCTCAATATGAAATAAGTATATATAATGTTATGGTATCTAAGAATTCACCATATCAAACATTAGATGATATAAATGGACATACAGTAACTATTCATAATGAAACTGAAGGAGATAAGCTACAAAATATGTTACTTGAAAAAGTATCTAATGTAACACTTAAGAATTCAGAAGATATCATGGGTGATCTTAATAAATTAAAATACAATGATGAAATGATTATATTAACTGATTCTGTTTTCTATGAAACACAAGTTGAAAATGATACTGAATATGAAAATAAAGTTAGAATAATTGGAACATTTGAAATAAAAGTTAAAAAGGATAGCAAAACTAGTAGAGATATAAATGTAACTAAAAATTCGTTTGTTGTTTATATTTCTGGAATTGATACAAGAACTAATTCAATGCCTACAAGAAGTTTATCTGATGTTAACATTCTAATGGTAGTTAATCCTGATGCTAAGAAAGTGCTATTAATTCATACACCTAGAGATTACTATGTACAACTACATGGTACTACTGGATTAAAAGATAAATTAACACATGCTGGAACTAAAAAGGGTGGAGTTATATCATCATTAAATACTATGGAAGATTTATATGAAACAGAAATACCATTCTATGTAAGAGTAAACTTTAAATCAGTTGTTAAATTAGTAGATGCTATAGGTGGTATAAATATCTATAATGATCAAAAATATACAGTAACATCTTATGTAGATGAAGCATGTAGCTTTAAACCTGGTTGGAATAATAATGTAAATGGTAGATGTGCATTAGCATTTGCAAGAGAAAGACATGCATATTCAACTGGTGATAAACATAGAGGTGAAAACCAAGAACAAGTAATAACTAGAATTATTGATAAGGTTTCATCTTCTACAGTTTTATTAAATAAATATTCTGATGTATTAAAATCTTTAACTAATTCATTTGAAACTAATATTGATAGTGAAAAGATAACTTCTCTAGTTAAAATGCAATTAGATGATATGGCTAAATGGACTGTTGATACTTATAATGTTTCAGGATCTGGTAAAATGGATTATACTTATTCTTATCCGAATCAAAAACTATGCATAGTTGAACCTGATTATGAAACCGTCAATATAGCTAAGCAAAAGATTAAAGAAGTATTAAGTTAGGAGTTTTAATATGAAATATGACGTAATTATTATAGGTGGTGGCATTGCTGGTGTAACTGCTGCCATCTATTTAAAAAGAGCAAATAAGAATGTAATATTAATTGAATTAAATAGTATAGGTGGTCAAATAATCAATGCTAGTGAAGTTGAAAACTATCCTGGATATGTATCAATTAAAGGTTATGAGTTAGCTAATGTATTTAAAGAACAATTAAACAATTTAAATATAGATGTTAAATATGAAAGTGTAACTAAGATAGATGGAATAGATGATAATTTTACTATTACAACTAATAATGGTGTCTATAATTCTAAGAAAATAATTATTGCTACAGGAACAGTATCTAGAAAACTTGGTATTGGTGATAGATTCAATGGTAGAGGTATTTCTTATTGTGCTACTTGTGATGGTAATTTCTTTAAAGGTAAAGATGTAGCAGTCTTAGGTGGCGGTAATGCGGCTATAGATGATGCTTTATATTTATCTAATATATGTAATAAAGTTTATTTAATACATAGAAATTCAAATTTTAAAGCAGAAGAATCAAAAGTATCTTTATTAAAAGAAAAAGAAAATGTTGAATTAGTTACTGATGCAATATTAGCTAATATAAATGGTGAAAATGAAATTGAAAGTGTGGAAGTAACACAAGGAGATAATAATAGAGTTATTAATGTTAAAGGTATATTTGTATGTATTGGTAGAATAAATAGTATTAATTTTATTAATGGATTAGATAATACTAATGGATTTATAAATACTGATGAAGAACTTGAAACAAATATAAAAGGTATATATGCAATAGGGGATGTAAGAAATAAAGAAGTAAGACAATTAACTACTGCAGCAGCCGATGGAACTATTGTTTCTTCTATAATTATTAAAAATTTAAAAAAATAATCAAAAAAAATATTGACTCTATAATATATCGATGATATATTATAGATACTTAGTATGGTAACACAACTAAGCACTATGAATTATTAATTTATTATTGTTCACCCAAACAGAACTTAATAAAAAATAAATCATGTTTATTGTATATTAAATGTAAGAATAAGGATTGTGATGATTAATTTTGTCTGCCTT
>JAIKYM010000044.1 GCA_024683115.1 Bacilli bacterium | reverse complement strand
TCCTAAATTAGTATTTATAAAAAGAACATACTATAAATTTATGAATATAATGTAAGATGTTAGTTCATATTATTGAATAATTATGAAAGAGACCGGCTATGGATAAAAATAATAAACTATTAAATAATACATTATCCATATTAGTAAGTACTTTTATAAATAGGGGGCTTATGTTTATAATGCTCCCTTTCTTTTGTAGATGGCTATCAGTTGAAGAAATGGGCATATACGATGTTATTATGACATATTTGGCGCTGCTATTGCCAATAATTACTCTTGCTACAGCCAATGGGATATTTGGATTAACAACGAATGATAGTAGTTTGAAAATAAATATTACAAATGGATTGGTATTACATGTGGTAAATAGTATTATTGCTATATTTGTAGTATTTATTATAAATAATGTAGTAAAGTTTGAGTATGCATATTTCTTAATGATACTGTTGATATTAGAAGTGTTTGATAACTATTTATTAGGATGTTTGAGAGCGATTAGAAAGCTGGAAATATATGCATTAAGTAAGACATTTAATGTTGTAATTACCGTACTTATTTCAGTGTTCTTTATTAAGATATGTGGGATGCACTTAAGTGGTTTATTATTAGGATATATTGTTGGTTATTTTGTAAGTTGTGTATATCAAGTAATTGCGATTAATTTACCTAAAATAATCCATTTAAGGTTATATTCTTTTAGTAAGATAAAAGAGTTGATTGCATATTCATATCCATTGATTATTAATGATATATCATGGTGGATAATAAATGTTTCGGATAGGGTAATTATAAATGCATTTATAGGTGCTACGGCTAATGGTATATATGCTGTGGCCAATAAAATATCTAATATTTGTATTGTAATAATGAGCTCGTTTAATTTCTCTTGGCAAGAAGCTATTATAGATAAGGATGAAGAAAATAAACAAAGTTATATAAATAAAATATATAATAAATTGTTAACCATAACTGTATCATTATGTTCAATACTTATAAGTTGTAGTTTTATAATCTATGGAATATTTTTTGATGAAAGGTACATTGAAGCTAAGCAATATGGTGAGATATTAGTTATTACTACAGTATTTCATGTGATATCAATGTTTTTAGGTGGAATACAGATTAGTCTTAATAATCCTAAGGCTAACGGATATTCAACAACATTTGGAGCTGTAGTTAATTTGTTAATACATTTGAGTCTTGTTAATTTTATGGGTTTATATGCTGCGGCTATTTCAACAGTTGTATCTAATATTACAGTAATGATTATAAGATGGATGTGGTTACCAAGAAAGTATGCGATAAAAAGTACAAAAAAAACTAAATACGCAATAGCCATATTATTATATTACGCTATATGTTCTTATATTCAACTTTCTATGGTATTTAGAATTATTAATCTTATATTGGCTATATTGTCATTCATTATAATTAATAAAAGTTTTGTGAATGAAGTTTTATCTAAAGTAATTAAAAAAATAAACTAGAAAGAAAATAAAAGGGGCAGTCGCACTAAGTAATGATATGATACCTCCAAAGTAGATAGGTTAAATAACCAAAGTCTACTTTGGAGGTATCATATCAATGATTTAATCATCTAACGCACAGCCCCGTATTTCTTCAATTATAATTTCAATCGCTGAATCAGAGATCTTATCTCCATTCATAAATAGCTCATATTCAACCTTGGCTGAAATATTTGTTTCCTGGAAATCCATTGTGAGTGTATTAGTGTAGATTCCCATACTCATATCGCCATAAGGGGTTGTGTATCGAGATTTATTTTCTTTATCTTGTTCAAATATCATTTTGGAATCAAGAGATCCTGATTTTAAGACCTTCATCTTGTTGTCATAGAGTTTGATGATATTATCAACAGCCTGTCCTGACTGAGTATCAGACTCCTTGTACGTAATAATGTGGGCACTTCCGCTTTTCTTGTATTCGCCATAGTGAATGGCTGTATCGGTTTCAGGACCATCATCGCGTTCATGGGTACTGATAATGGTAAGTTTTACCTTAGAATTCATAAATAATAATTTCTCCAATAAATAGTTTGGTGCAAAATAGCACTATAAATGTGGATAAGTATTGTGTTTAATCTTACTGATGTGGATTAAGAGGCTTTGAAATAAAGAGTTCTGGAGCGAGACCTGATTCTTTTACTGCATCAAATGCCTTCTGTGCATATTCTTTGTTGTCATAGATTCCGTAAACAGTTGGGCCGCTGCCGCTCATCATTGCGTTAAGAGCACCGTTATCCTTTAAAATCTGTCTAATCTCACCGATTACACTATATTTACTTTCTGTAACAGGTTCAAGAACGTTGCCCATGG
>JAIKYM010000021.1 GCA_024683115.1 Bacilli bacterium | reverse complement strand
TAAGATAAATACTGATTTATTAACAAATATAACTATTATTAAAGGTAATACTAAAGAATCTAATGGTTTAGATGAATTAAAGAATAAAATAATTGAAATGTATAATTTAGAAGAATTGTCTACATCAGATTATAATTATATTTCTAATTCAAGAGAATTAGCATTGGTTAAAAAGGCTGAATCTACTATAGACGAAGCAATTAATAATTTAAATAATACATTACCTTTTGAAATAGTAGCAGATGATTTAAGAGAATCATATGTAGCGTTAGGTGAAATTATTGGTGAGACATATGATGAAGATATATTAAATGAAATATTCAGTAAATTCTGCGTAGGAAAGTAGGTGTAGATATGGAATATGACGTAATAGTTGTAGGTGGAGGACATGCAGGTTGTGAAGCAGCAAATGCTCCAGCTAAAATGGGATTAAAAGTTTTACTTATGACTTCAAATATTAAGAATATAGCAGATATGCCTTGTAATCCATCTATCGGTGGTACTGCTAAAGGTATAGTTGTTAGAGAAATAGATGCTTTAGGTGGACTTATGGGTAGAGTTGCTGACATATCACATCTACAAATAAAGATGTTAAACTCAGGAAAAGGTCCAGCTGTTAAATCATTAAGAGCACAAGGAGATAAAATAGTATATCCTAAAAATATGTTCAAAGAATTAAGTAAATTAGATAATTTAACTATATTACAAGGTATGGTAGAAGATTTAGTAGTTGAAGATAATACAATTAAAGGTATTATTACTTCTGACGGTACAGTATATAAATGTAAGACTTTAGTATTAACTACAGGTACTTATCTTAAGTCTAAGATCCTTGTAGGTGATACTTATAAGTTCGAAGGACCACATGGTGAAGAATCTTCTAAACATTTATCTGATAAATTAAGAGATTTAGGATTTGAAATACAAAGATTAAAAACAGGAACACCACAAAGATTAGACCCAGATACTGTTGATTATACAGTGCTTGAAAGAGAAGATGGAGATCCAACTCCTTGGACTTTCTCATTTGATATTGAACCTCAATATGATGTTAATAAACAAGTACCTTGTTATATAGTTTATACAAATGAAAATACTCATAAGATCATCATGGATAATCTTTCACGTTCTGCTATGTATGGAGGATATGCTGAAGGTATAGGACCTCGTTATTGTCCATCTATTGAAGATAAAGTAGTAAGATTTAAGGATAAAGAAAGACATCAATTATTCCTAGAACCTGAATCTGCTTATTATCCTGATTTATATCTACAAGGTTTTAGTACTTCAATGCCTGTAGATGTACAAGAAAAGATGGTACATTCATTACATGGATTAGAAAATGTAAAGATATTAAAATATGCATATGCTATTGAATATGATGCTATTAATCCATTACAAATGTATCCTAGTGAAGAATCTAAGATAATTAAGAACTTATATACAGCAGGCCAAATAAATGGTACTTCAGGGTATGAAGAAGCTGCAGGACAAGGTTTAATTGCGGGTATTAATGCTGGTTTAAGATGTCAAGGTAAAGATCCATTAATACTTAAAAGAAATGAATCTTATATAGGTGTATTATTAGATGATTTAACAACTAAAGGTACTAAAGAACCATATAGATTATTAACTAGTAGAGCAGAATATAGACTTATCTTAAGACATGATAATGCTGATCAAAGATTAAGAAAATATGGTTATGAAGTAGGTACTATTAACCAAGAACAAATGGATAGATTAACTAAAAAGTTAGAAGATATTAACGATTTAATTAAAGAATTACAAGAAGTAAGAGTAACTTCTAAGAATGTTACAGATACTATTAAGAGTGCTATTGGTGATTTATCACATGGCGAATCTTTATACGAATTATTAAAAAGACCTGAAATTAAAATAGATTATTTAAGAGAATATGTTACTTCTAATTATTCTGATGAAGTATTCAATTGTGTTGAAATACAAGTTAAATATGAAGGTTATATAGCTAAAACTAATAAAGA
>JAIKYM010000018.1 GCA_024683115.1 Bacilli bacterium | reverse complement strand
TAACATTAAATATAGTATGAAATAAGGTTATAAAGAAGCTGTTTAACATATGATTATTTGCAATCATTCCCTGTTCCTCTAAATTAGTGAACATATAAAATAACCCATTGTTAGTATAAAAAATACTTGTTAATGCTTCATCTATAGTTATTCCCATAACAGCTGCTCTATAAATAGTTGTAGCTAATAGAATAACTGAAATAATAAAACAAAAAAGTGAAAAATAAGTATCAGATTTAATATCTAGTTGTTTTTTATCCATTGTTATCATCTCATCATTACATCTATTAAAATTATAACATGTATACTTATTATTAGGAAATAAAAACGGCTTTTCTAGGCCGTTTTTAATATTCAAGATTGTATTTGGCTGTTGCCGCACATAATCCTTCATCATATGCATAACATGGATATACATATTGTTCTTCTGATTTTGCATCCACTTCTTTTATATTAACAACATTTATATACATGATATTATAACCTTCAGAATCTACACCTTTTTCTAAGATTCCTTCTATTTCATACCATCCATTTTCCTTAACTTTATTTCTATCATATTTAACTATGAATCCAGTAAACTCTGCATCTGCTGCACAACAACTTATATTGTATTTTCCTAAAGCAAAATATTCACTTGTTAATAAAGCCATCTCTTTAAGGACAAATCCTTTTACTTTAATTGTTTTACCTTGATACTTATCAGCTTTAGATGCAAATGTAAGATAATTTGCAAGATCACTATAAGTTTCATCTATTACATTAAAATATGGATTAGTAAAATCATAAGTAGGCTTTTGTTCTTCAACTACAATCGGTTTTATTTCCTCTTGTTTTTCCTCTTTTATAACAGCGGGTTTAGTAACAGCTACTGTTTCTTTTTTTGACTCTTCTTTTGATTTTTCTTTAACTTCAGCTTTAGTTCTATTTTCCGTATTAAAATTCATTGTTCGATTACTTGCAAAACTTGCAGTTAATCTTCCATCCCCAGATAAGATTAATAATACTAAGGGCAATATTAATACTAAATCACTAGCTTTAAATTTATAATTCACTTTATTATTAAATAACATGACTATGCCAATTATTAACATAGGTATTATAGATAATTTAATATATATTTGCATTTGTGGTGCTAAGAAGTTTTTTAACTTATCAAAGAATACTACATATCCAAATATTCCTGAATATAGTAAGCATATTATTCCTAAATACTTTTTACTCATAATAAGCTCACCACCAATACACTAAATATGAAGATAACTACAAATATTAATGTTATTAACGTAATTACAAAACTCTTTTTATAATTACCTAATAATACAAATGTATTTTTAATATCTATCATAGGTCCTAGAAGTAAGTAAGCTATGATGGAACATTCATTAAATATTGATAGCAATGATTTACCAACAAATGAATCTGATGTAGAACAAAGTGATATTAAATAAGCAAATACCATTAAAACAAGAATTGATAATACTTGATTATTATTAAATACCATAAGGATATTCTTTGGTAATAATACTTGTATCATACTAGCTATTAATGCTCCAAACATTAAATGTTTAACTACTTCAAATAAATCTATAGCTGTATGTCTACATATAGATAAAATATCATTTTTTAATGTATGCTTATGTTCATGATGTTCATGATGTACATGACAGCATTCATCATCATTATTATTTGTAATAACATCTTGTTTTCCAAATATAATTCCCATGATAATACCAATCACTAATGCTATTATTATTCCAAATAATAATCTAAACCAAAATATTTTAGGGTTAGTTCTATAAAATGCATTATAAGTAGATAATAATACTACAGGATTAATAATTGGTGATGCTAACATAAAGGAAATAGCAACATTAATTGGAACTTTCTTTTTTAATAATCTTTTTGATACAGGTATAACTGCACAATCACATGCAGGTAAAAAGAATCCTAAAAAGACACCAACAATAGATCCAAGTATTTTATTCTTAGGTATTATCTTAGCAATTGTTTCATTTGATACATAAGTTTCAATAATGGATGATATTAATGAACCTAATAGTAAAAAAGGTATACTTTCAAAGAATATTGAAGTAAATATAATAGATATATTTTTTATTGTGTCCATGTTTACTCTCCTATTCTCAATAATATAATTATACATGTTATAAAAATATTCTTCAATAAAAAAGGTATCAATTAGATACCTTTAATTTTATCATTGTAGATTCTTGCACCTAGAAGTCCAAGGAAGCTCATTATTAATAAAACCATGTAAGAAGATAAAGTATCATCTGTTCTTGGATTTTCTTCTTCACCTTTAACTTCTCCAGTTTCTTTAAATACTATGCTAATAGTAACATCACTATCTGGCATTACGAATGTATTATCTACTACTTCAATAATGTTACCCTCTTCATCTTTAATTTCTATTACTTCTCCTTCTTTTAGTTCTCTATTAACCATTACTTGAACTAATTGTTTATAAGGAGCATTATCTCTTTCAACAGTTATAATTTCTGTTGTTTCATCTTCACTAGTTATATTATGAATCTTAGTTACTTCAAATCTATCATCTGGTAATACTACTACACCATATCCATCTTCTACATGAATAACTGGATTATGTGTATATGTACCACCTGTAATAAATGGTTCTTGTGGTATTGCATCATCTATAATAATTGTTTCATCACTAGTAGATACAAAATCACCTTTTTTAATATATATCTTAACCTTGGCAAGTGCATCGGCAGGATTATTTTGTGGATTAACATCTAAAATTGGAACTGCACCTTTAAAGTTTCCATCATTGATATAAACTTCAAGAGGTAAACGAGTATTGTGTTGAGATACAGCAATTGCAGCACCTTTTGTAGTAGTACCACTGCTATTTTCATTAACTGAATAAGTACTAGCTGTACCAGTAATATTACCACCATTAATTATTAATTTAGAAGCTCTTATTTCGATAGCTGTAAATCCAGATATATTTCCACCATTAATTGTTGTTAAACTATTTATTTGTGGTAAATACATACCTATACCATTAGTAGCTATTAAATCTCCACCATTAACTGTAATAGTAACATTTCCACTTTCTTCATTACCATTACCTGCAACAGCCATATCATAACCTTTAATTAAACCACTATTAATCTCTAATACTGTATTTCCAAATGATGCAATAGCAGCACCTTTTTCACTTAAAGCTAATATAGTTCCATCATTAATTGTAGCTGAACAATTACCATGTAGATTTAATGCTTGTGTTTTTCTACCAGTAGTTTCTATTGTTCCACCATCCATAACAAATGTTCCGTTATCATTAATATTAACAGCATAATCATTATCAGAGAAAACAATACCTGATTTCATGGTCATAGTTTTATTATTAATAATTGTATATCCATCTTTATTACCTAAACCTTGAATTTTTCCACCATCTATTTCAAGTGTTTCAAAGTTCCATATTGCACCATGCTTACCAAGTCCTTCAATAGTTCCACCTTTAACTGTTAGTTGACCATTTGTAGGAGTATTATTAATACCAACATAAATAGTAAAATCATCATTAGATGTTATTAAACCATTTTGATTATTAGAAGAATCAATAATTGATACATTTTCTTTAACAATTATTTTATTATCTTCCATCATAATTGTATGTCCATTTAAATCAAATGTTGCATTTGCACTCATAAATAGGTTTTTAGTAATTATTACATCAGACATCAACTTAATATTTCCACCCTCAGCAAATGCTTGAGCAAGTGACATATAACCTTTACCCTCAACATATGCAACTGTATTAGGGTCAACATAAGTCCAATGAGCATATATTGTAGCATCACCATTAAATGTTGTACTTTCACTTATTTGATTTCCATTATTAGGATCATCATACCAACCGTTAAATAAGTTATCAATTTTCTTAGGTTTTGGTAATCCACCAATTGTTGTACCTTTTATAATTCTCTTATGATCAGGTTCAACACTTCCACCTTGTGCATCATATGTAATTCTAGCAAGATTAGAATCATCTATAGTATATTTAAGTGTTTTAAATCCGTCTGTATCAGTTGTTATTTCATCTTTTGAACTAAACTCTTCAATGTCAGCAATTTTAGTTTCATCTAAATCATTTTCAATAGTTAAATTTGTTGTATCAGTTATTTTACCAATATGATATGTTTTACCTTTAATTGACCCATCATAAACATTAATTGGATCATTAGCAATTACAGCATATGTTCCACCTTTAATAATCGGAAAATTTTTATTATATACTTCATCTTTAGCACCAATATTTAAAGTACCTCTATCATTATAAACAGCATAATTACTATTCGATACTATAGTTCCACCAGTAATATTTATTACACCATAATTTAAATTATGAACTGTAGCTCTTATTTTAGAAACTGTACTTAATTCAGCTGTTCCAGAAATAGTAAGGGTTCCTCCATTATTATAAATAACTTGTTTTGAAGAAGTTGATGATGTAGCAGTATATGTTCCATCATTTATAACTAAAGTCGCATTTTTGTTGTTGTTAATCATACCTGATCCAGCTGTTGAAGTAATTGTACCATTAGTAATTTGTAACTTACCATTATTATTGATAATGGTATTATTCCCATTATTTATCATTGTATGTTGATTTAAATCAAGAATAATATCTTTGGTATTTGGTATAGTTACACATTCTTTTACATTAGATATTAATACAATTGTTGTTTGCCCTTCGTCAGATGCAGCAGTAATAGCAGCTGATAATTTTGCATATTCTGTAGTTCCAATTTTAGCAACATTAGCAGCATTGGCACTTGGAATTATAAACATTACAGAGATTAATAAAAACACTATTATTTTCTTCATAACACATACGACCTTTACTATATTCCCATATACTAACATATTATCATAACTAAATGTTCATATCAATAAATGTGTACACAAATTAAAGCTATATACACGTAATAAAAAAAGATATCTAATTGATATCTTTTAATGATAATATACATACGGTTTCAACATGCCTAGTATGTAGATGACGAACATGTCATTTTTATCGATTTGGAGATAAAGAACATATCAATTTGTCTCCACAGTTACCTACATGTATGCGGATAAAGAACATATCGTAACATCTTAATCTTCCGATATTTTTTATATCCAACTTTCTATTTTACTTTTTGATTCTTTTGCTTCTGATCCTACAATAGCTATAGCATCGTTTAAAACATTTGCACCTTTACAAATCTTTTTAACATCACTAACAACATTTGCAAGGCCTGATCCTTCATGTGTTGTTACTACTCTAATAGTTTTACCAGTAAAGTCTAAATCCTTAATTGCTGTTTCTACTTCTGGTGCATATGTTCCCCAATAAATTGGTGTCATTATATAAATAACTTCATACTCTGATATGTCTTTAATTGAATCTTTAATTGGAGCATTGCCGACTCTTTCTTTTGCTTCTTTTATACAAGTCTGATAGTCTTTAGCATACGGAACTAATGGTTCTACTTTAAACATATCTGCCTTAGTAAATTCTTGAACATATTCTGCAATATATTCAGTATTACCTTTATCAATATATCCTACAGAATAATTTTCATCTGCTCTACTGAAATAAATTATTAAGTTTTTTTTATCTTTCATATTATCATCCTACAATATAATTATAACACAAAAAAGGAGAATTCTTCTATTCTCCAAATATCTTAATCTTACGATTATTTTATTTATTACATAGTTCTAATATTTTTTTCATTGTATTAGCTGTTCTAATCGTTATTTGATCTTTAACCGATTCTGTTGCAGTTCTTTTCCACCAATTAGATTTTTTATAATTGTTTAAATCAAAAGACCAAAAAATAATGTTGTTATATCCTTGAACTTTATCAATATCTATTGATTGTTCTCCTATGCTATCAAAAACATCTTTGCCACTAATAGGTGGCATAACAAAGATAATATTATCATATATATCTTTATTATTCGTTCCCCACCAATTTGGATTATGTTCTAATATATCTTTTAATTCTAAATACTCAATGACATATACTGGAATTTCTAAATTAAACTTCTTTTTAATTAAAGTTTTAATATCATTAACAATATATTCTTTACTATTATCAGAATTTA
>JAIKYM010000180.1 GCA_024683115.1 Bacilli bacterium | reverse complement strand
ATCTTGATAACCTGCATTCAAATATACTTTATGAGAGATTTCATCTATATATTCTATATATAAACGTTTTAAATACATACAAAAATAATTAGATATTTCTTCTATATGTTCTTCTACATATTTTAATAAAGCTGTACCAATGTGATATTTACTGTTTTGATATTCAAACTTAACAAATAATTGTTGAACATAGCATGAATTAGATTGAAATGGTGATAAGTATAAAGCACCAACTAATTCATTATTAATATATGCACCTAAAATCATTAAGTCTCCCTCTAAATATTCGCCTAGATAATACTTTAATCCATTGTCATATAAAGAGAAAACATCCATACGTAATTCTTCAAATTGAGTTATATCTTCATCCTTAACTACTCTTATTTCCATATTAACCCCTCGATAGCTAAGTATTTTACCATATATTAGTTTTTTAGACAAATTAAAAGAACCAATTATTATCTTGATCCTTTTCTTTTATTATCATTTATATAAGTTAATATTCTATTTAACGTTTCATCCTTTTGTTCATGCAAATAGCTATAATCTCTTTTATCATTGAATCTTCCTGTTAAAGAAGTATACATAACATTATCAACATCATCTTTCTTAAGAGCTACACCTAATACTAAATAATCATTACCTTTTAAATGTTTGAATATTATTCTTACTTGATCTCCTCTTAACTCTCTAAACTTTCTTAAATAATCTACTAATTGTCTAACAGACTTATCAGGTAAATTATCTTTCATAAATTGAGTTAATAAATATTTAACCTCTTCATATTTTTGTTCAGGAATACTCTTTAAATCATGTTCAAAGTATGTATCTTGTCCATATGAACCACGGTCTAGGAATAATAGATTATTCTTATCTTGTTCTTCCTCTTGTTCAAGTATTTCATCTATATGTTCTGTTTCTTCTTCTTGAATATTAATTGCTTCATAGTAATATGAAAGTAAAAGAGAAAGATTTGCTTTTTCTTCTTTATTTAAAGATATAGCAGCTTTACGATCAGTTATTTCCAAATATGATGAATATAATAATTCCTTAGTATTTTCTATTTCACTTATTTGGAAATTAATAATATTCTTAATTATATATATAAATTCTTCATTAGAGGCAAATGTCCCTTGGATATCTTTTAATAATTGATCAAGATTATCAGTTGTAACTAATGATTTATAATATGATTGTAATAAAGAAGCATCTTGAACGCCATATTTGATTTCTTCTTCGGAAGTTATTTCAAGAGGTTCATTCTTCTCTGACATCATAATATTTACTGTATTAAATATTGGTAAATTAGGATGAGTAACTTTTGTATTATGTATTCTTAATTCTTCCATAACATACAATGCTACATCCATACTTAGTTTTTTATCTAGTAATTGATAATAAATGCTTTCTCTTAATGGTTTTGATACATATAATCCGTTTTTAATTGCATGATATACTAATTTATTTCTATAGTTTCTTTGGCTATTATCTTTTAACCATTGTAGTGTTCTTGAATATTCTTCTAACAATGATTCTAATTTAAAGTCTAATCTACCAAATAAAGAAACAGATTTATATTTTTGTTCTTCAATCATACGTTTTCTATCAATAGTTTTAGAACTATTAGGATTATTATCAATTTGTTTTTGATAAGTTTTCATGCTACGAATATAATTTAAAAAACCAAATGTTATTTGTTCTGCAGAAGATGGTGGGAAAACAAATGATAATAAGGCATATATAGGTCCATATTCAATATCTTCTAATGAATTCTTATATCCAAGTACACCTTGTAACATATCAATTTTAACTTTAAGGTTTTCTAGTTCAGTTTTATTATTTACATATTCATTCTTTTCCTCTTCTAAGAATCGTCTTAAATTAAAATCAGTCATTTAAATCACCTACTATAATTATATCAAATAATATTTTTAATATTTTATTAATAATATTAGTTTACACATCATTTTATAAACTTCTTGTTTTAACGAACTCAGGTTTTCTTTTATGATAAACAGCTATTTTATCAATACCTACTGTATCCAACATATCATATGCAGCATCAAAGTCTTTAGCTAAGTCTTCTACTCTATGTGCATCAGATCCTAGTGTTATAATTCTTCCACCAAGTTCCTTATATCTTTTTAATATATCTATATTTGGATGACACATACCTAATCCGTATCTAATACCTGATGTATTTATTTCAATACCTTTGTTATCAGTTATTAGTGTAGTTAATATTTCATCTAATAAATCTCTAAATTCCATGTAATCTACTTTAGTCATTACTGGACCATAGTGCTTAATAATATATCTAATAACATAGTCTAAATGTCCATATACATCAAATTCTCTTTTATATATAATGACATTACATAACACCTCATTTAAATATTTAGATATTGCTTGATGTGGTGTTAAGCCATCAAAGAATGATTTATCATAAGCCATATCTTTACCACATGTAATATGTGATGAACCAATAATAAAGTCGAATTTATTATCAGCTACCATCTTAGTTATTAATTCAAATGATTCGGGTCTAAGTCCAATCTCAATACCAAAGTTAGTTTTAACAATGCTATCATCTTTATATTTTAAATATTCTCTTCTGTAATTATCTACATCTAATGTTTTTAAGTCAGTTGTTATTCCTGTATAATCATCATAATGTTCTGTAAAAGTAATTTCTTCTACATTACGTTCTTTAGCACCTTTTATATGTTCTTCAAATGTAGATACTCCATCATGAGAAATTGTACTATGTACATGTTGATCAATATATTTCATACCATCACCTAAGCAGTTATTTACCACTTGATTTTTTATTATATAGCAAATAGATATAATAGTCTATTATTATTCTATA
>JAIKYM010000179.1 GCA_024683115.1 Bacilli bacterium | reverse complement strand
CCTAAAGTAGAAGACTGTTATGCTACATGTGATTTAATATCTAGTATGTATAAAGTAATTGAAAGTAAGAATAAAGATTATATAACTAATCCTAAAACTAATAGATATATGGGATTACATAGATCTATTATTACTGCAGATGGTACTTTAATTCAATTCCAATTCAAAACACCAGAAATGTATAAGATTAATCAAAATGGTATTACTGAATATTGGGAACATTTAAGAAATCAAGGTAAAACAACTGCATCTCAAGAAATGCAAGATGAAGTTAAGAAGATGCAATTCTATCAATTCTTAGATAGAATAGGTAAAGAAAATCTATCATTTAGAGAATATTCAGATGAAATAAGAAGTGATATTTTATCTAAGATGATATACGTTGAAAATGGTGATAATAAAGTTATTGAATTACCTGAAAAATCAACTATATTAGATTATGCATTTAGAACATCTCCTGATAATGCTCAATTTATAACAGGCGCTACAGTAAATGGTGAACCTGTAGGATTAGGATATGTATTAGATAATAAGAATGTAGTTAATTTAAGTTATGGTACTACTCCAATTGATTTAATGACTGCAGGTGATTATTGTCATACACATTATGCAAGAAGAAAAATAGGCGATTTAAAGCAATAATTGCCTGTTTTTTTATTCTTTATAATATGATAAAATAGGATATGGTGAATTATATGAATAGTAAAAAAGAAATAGTAGTTACTATATTTATAGTCATATTTTTTATATTATGTGGAATAGGTATATGGTTTTTAGTTGATAAAACAATGAAGACTTACAAAGATGTTCTACCTACTAAAGCGACAACTACAACAGTAGATACAACTACTGAATCTACTATAACAGAAGATACAACTACCGAATCTACTACAACAGAAGTAAATCCTACTAATAAACAAAATTCAACAACTACTACAACTACAACTAAAACTAAAAAAATTAAATATGCAGATTTTACTACAACTCTAGCTACTACAAAAGTTAATAAGAATACAACTTATAATTTCTATAAAACTACATTTACTATACCTTCTGGATATGGATTTGTAGAAGGTAGTATAGAAGGGTATCAATCACTTCAAATTATTAAAAGTGATTCTTCAGAAAGTATTATATTTATAGAAGATCATGATGATAAATTCTCTGATATATTAAAAGATATGACTGAAGCTAATACATATTCAAAATCATTAGGATGTGGTGATTTAACTAAAAAGACTATAAATAATAAAGTATATTTATATTCAACATGTACAAGTGATGGAGCTAAGTTTATATTTGCATTAACTGAGTATCCAGATGGTTCATTTAATATAATTTATAATTCTAAAAATACTACATATGACAACTTTAGTTCATTAATAAGTAAATTAAAATTAATTAATTAGCACTTTCTATTGACAAGTGCTAATTTTAGTTGTAAGATTAAATTGTAATAAGAAAGGAAGTGAACATGTATGTTACCAAGTAGAATATTCTTTGATGATTTCATAGATGATTTTCCAAAGAAAAACAATGGAATGAAGATGGATATTTATGAAAAGGATAATAAATATGTTGTAGAAGTAGATGTTCCTGGTTATAAAAAAGAAGATATAAAGATTTCTTGTGAAAATGGATATTTAACTATCTCAGCTGAAAAGAAAAAAGAAGAAAAAGAAGATAAAAAATATATCCATCGTGAAAGAACTTCTATAGGAAGAGAAACAAGACAAGTATATGTAGGTGATATTGATGAAGAATCAATTAAAGCTGAATTTAAAGATGGTACTTTAGTTGTAACTCTTAATAAGGAAGAAAAGAAACCTGAAAAGAAGTATATCGAAATAAACTAGTGAATTATCACTAGTTTTTAATTGGAGGTGTAATTATGAATGGTTATGAGGATAATTTAAAAAATCCTTTAGAAAAATATGGTAGAGATATAACTGAATTATATAAATCTAATAAGATAGATCCAGTTATAGGTAGAGATGAAGAAATACGTAATTTAATACGTATATTATCAAGAAAAACTAAGAATAATCCTTGTTTAATAGGTGAACCAGGTGTTGGTAAGACTGCTATTGTTGAAGGTTTAGCTGGAAGAATAGTAAAAGGTGATGTACCAGACGATCTAAAAGATAAAAAGGTATGGGAATTAGACTTATCTGCACTTGTTGCTGGTGCTAAATATCAAGGTGAATTCGAAGAAAGATTTAAAGCTGTATTAAATGAAATATCTAAATCCAATGGTGATATTATCATGTTTATTGATGAAATACACATGATAGTTGGAGCAGGTTCTAACAATGCTATGAATGTAGGAAATATGTTAAAACCTATGCTTGCACGTGGTGAAATTAGATTAATTGGTGCAACTACATTAAATGAATATCGTGAATTTATTGAAAAAGATGGTGCACTAGAAAGAAGATTACAAAAAATAATAGTACATGAACCTACTGTAACCGATACTTTAACTATTTTAAGAGGATTAAAAGAGAGATTTGAAGTTTACCATGGTGTAACTATTAGGGATAATGCCTTGATTGCGGCGGTTAATCTATCTAATAGATATATAACTGATAGATTCTTACCAGATAAAGCTATAGACCTAGTAGATGAAGCATGTGCAACTATTAAGATGCAAATGAATTCAGTACCAGTAGAATTAGATAATATTAATCGTGAAATAATGACCTTAGAAATAGAAGAACAAGCCTTGAAAAAGGAAAAAGATGAGGTATCTAAGGCTAGATTAGAGGAAATTAATCTTAAAATGGCTTCTTTAAAGTCTAAACAAGATGAATTTAGAAAGACTTGGGAAGAAGAAAAGAAGTTAAAAGACTTAATTAATGATAAAAAAGCTAAATTAGAGGAATTAAAGTTTAAATTAGATAAAGCTTTAGATGAATATGATTTAAATACAGCTGCTATGATAAAACATGGTGAAATACCTAAAGTAGAAGAAGAATTATCTCAATTAAAATTAACTATGCAAAATCAAGTATTATCCGATGTAGTTGATGAAAATAATATAGCTAATATCGTATCTCGTTGGGTTAATGTACCTGTTTCTAAGCTTGTTGGTGGTGAAAAAGATAAGTTATTAGCATTAAAAGATAACTTAAAGAAGCGTGTTAAAGGTCAAGATGAAGCTATAAATATCGTAAGTGATGCGATTATAAGAGCAAGATCTGGTATTAAAGATCCAAATAGACCAATTGGCTCATTCATATTTATGGGACCAACTGGTGTAGGTAAGACTGAAATAGCTAAAAGTTTGGCAGAAGAACTATTTGATGATGAAAAACATATGATTAGAATAGATTGTTCTGAATATATGGAAGCATTTAATGTATCACGTTTAATTGGTGCTCCTCCAGGATATGTAGGTTATGATGAAGGTGGAGAATTAACTGAAGCAGTTAGACGTAATCCATACTCAATAGTACTATTTGATGAGATAGAAAAAGCTCATCCTGATGTATTTAATATTTTACTTCAAATATTAGATGATGGACGTGTTACAGATTCTCAAGGAAGAACTGTAGATTTCAAAAATACAATAATTATTTTGACTTCAAATTTAGGTTCTGATTTGATATTAGAAGGAATAGATGATAAAGGTGAAATTTCTGAAGAAGCAAAAGAAAGGGTTGAAAATTTATTAAAACGTGAATTTAGACCTGAAGTTTTAAATCGTCGTGATGAAATTGTATTTTACAAACCACTTAAAAAGGAGGAAATAGGACGAATTTTAGATTTATTAGTTGTTGATTTAAATAAACGATTAGATGATAAACATATTAAACTAGATTTAAC
>JAIKYM010000166.1 GCA_024683115.1 Bacilli bacterium | reverse complement strand
AAGGCATATTGAAGTGTTCCATCACCTAAAGCAGTATTTATTTCAGCATATGTAGAATATGTTTTAAATGAAGAACCATCTACATTGTAATACTCTTTGACATGATCTAAGTTTGAATTAATAACACCTACATTTAAGTTTGGTATTTCTTTTGGATCATATAGAATACCTGTATTCTTAGATACTAATACATAGTGATCTTTATACATTAATAATTTATCTTTATCATATTTATTCGATACTTCAAATCCATATCCTGAACTTTCAGATACATATGATACTGTATTCTTATTAATCTTAATATTTAAATCATCGCCTAAGTAATCAACAAAATCAAAGAATACACCTGCTCCAGTTGAACCAAATACAGGAATATCATTTGGAATTGAAATAGATATAACTTTAGCCGAATTACTATCTAACCATTTCTTTTCTTCGTTAGATAATAAATTAACATTATTAACATTTCTATACACTACTATTCCCATAGCAGCAATAATAGCTATCAGGATAAAACCAGCTATTATAAATCTCTTTTTTATTTTCATGATTATTCTCCTTCATCAGTAGAAGTATCGTCATCGTTGTAAGAAAAATTAGCCCATGCAATAATTGTTTGGCTAGCAGACTTAGATCCTAGATAAGGATTTAACCCTTCCCTTTTAACAATATATTGAACATCATAATAAAGTTTTTGTGAGTCAGTTAACTTAGTTAAAGATTCACCACAAATACTTTGAATTTCTTCATTAGATAAATCTTTATTAACTTCTAGATTAACATAAATAATTTTTCCACGAATATCTGTATTAACATATAAAACCTTACTATTATCTTCTAAGTGTTTCTTAAGATCAGCTACTTCAGTTTCTACTGGATGTTCACCAATATCATCTAATCTATTTCCATATACAGAAGACTTAGTTTGAGTTATAAAGTAAATAACAATACTTGATAATATAACTATTAAACATAAAGTAGAAATAAGCATTAATATGCAATATATTCTATTATTTAAATAAAAATCCTTTAATTTTTTCATTATTTCACCCTCAATTTAATACTTCAATTATACCATATTCTTGTAATTTAATATATATAAAAAGTAGAACTAATTAGTTCCACTTTCTTTCTTCTTTAAAAGTACTCCTAAACTGATAATACCAGTCCACGCACCTAGTAATAAATATTGAATAACTGATAAGCCATTGCAAAGTGCATTATAGATAAATACCTTTTTAGTAGTTAGTTTAGCATTACCAATTATATTAAGTATAAATATTATTCCACCTAATATGTTAGCTATTATTATCGCACTATTCATTTATCATTTCCTTAAACTTATCTTCATCCCATATCTCAATACCAAGTTCTACTGCTTTAGTATATTTAGAGCCAGGATCTGCTCCAGCAATAACTACATCAGTCTTCTTAGATACAGATCCTGAACAGTTACCACCTAAGTTTTCAATAATATTTTTTGCTTCATCTCTTGAGAAGTCATTTAAGCCACCAGTAAGTACAAATGTCTTACCTGTGAAATATGTTACTTCACTAGTTTCTTCGCCTAAATATTCCATGTTTAAACCTAGCATTTTAAGATTTTTAATCATTTTTAAGTTATCTTCATCTTTAAAATAATCAACAACTGATTTAGCTATTACGTCTCCAATATCTTGAATATCTTTTAATTCTTCATATGTAGCATTAGCTAAATTATCTATATTCTTATAACGTCTAGCTAAGATCTTGGCAGTCTTAGCACCAACATATCTAATGCCAATAGCAAATAATAACTTTTCTAATGAATTAGACTTACTATTCTCTATTGAAGTAAATAGATTATTTAAAGATTTTTCTCCATATCCTTCAAGTAATTTTATTTGTTCAGTAAAATCACTTATACGATAAATATCTTCAAATGATTTAATATAGCCTAAGTTATAGAAATCTTCGATAATAGCATCTCCTAAACCTGTTATATTCATTGTTTCTCTAGCAACAAAATGAATTAGCTTTTCAATATCTTGTTTAGGACATTTATCATTCATACAATAATATGCTGCATCTTTTTTAACTAACTTCTCATGACATATAGGACAAACATCAGCCATCTTAAAAGGTTGTTCTAAACCTGTTCTTTTATCAAGAACAACTGATTCTACTCTAGGTATTACATCTCCTGCTTTTTTTATCTTAACTGTATCACCTATTCTTATATCTTTTTGAATGCAATAATCTTCATTATGAAGAGTTGCTCTTGAGATAAGTGATCCCATAACCATGACTGGTTCTAATACTGCGTTAGGAGTAACTTGTCCAGTTCTACCAACAGTAAAAATAATATCATTTAATTTAGTTTGAACTTCTTCGGCTGGGAACTTATATGCAACAGCCCATTTAGGATATCTTATAGTATTTCCCATGATCTTATGACCTTCTAGATCATCTAGTTTAATAACTACACCATCTATATCATATTCAAGTGAACTTCTCTTTTCACCCATCTCATGAATATAATCCATAAGTTCATCTATGTCATTAACAATTCTATTATTAGGATTAGTTCTAAATCCTAAGTTCTTCATAAACTCTAAAGCTTCATGATGAGTTTTAATACCATAGTCTTCAGGATTTGGTAAATGATAAATCCATACTTCAAGATTACGTTTAGCTGCAACCTTACTATCTAATTGTTTAATAGATCCAGCAGCTGCATTACGACAGTTCTTAAGCAAAGGTTCTCCATTGGCTTCTCTTTCCTTATTTAATTTTTCAAGAGTTGCTTTAGACATATATATTTCCCCACGAACTTCAATATCAATTGGTTCACTTAATACTTTAGGTACTTCTTTTATAGTCTTAACATTGTTAGTTATGTTTTCTCCTTCTACACCATTACCTCTTGTAGCAGCAGAAACCAACTTACCTTGTTCATATCTTAATGATACAGATAAACCATCTATCTTTAATTCAGCAACATATTGAGGATCTTTTATTTCCTTTTTTATTTGTTTATCAAAGTTATATATTTCATCTTCATTAAATACATCTTGAAGAGACATCATAGGTATTTTATGAGTTATTTTATCAAATTTATCTAATACTTCACCACCAACAAATGTAGTAGGAGAATCATCTCTTTTCCACTCAGGATGTGCTTCCTCTATTTCATATACTTCTCTTATATAATTATCATATTCTTGGTCAGTTAAAGTTGTTGCATTATCCATTACATGATATTCATAATTAGCTTTAATAAGTAAATCAACTAATTCATTATATCTATCTTGATTCATAAGTATCACCTATAAATATTATATCATTTTTAAATGAAAAAGTTGATAACTTAATTGTTA
>JAIKYM010000154.1 GCA_024683115.1 Bacilli bacterium | reverse complement strand
AGTAATTAATTGCCTATTTAAATTAGTAATATCTACTGTATCATAATCTATTATTTGAATTTTAGTAAAACCATTTCTTACTAATGTTTCTAGAGCAGCACTACCTACTCCACCAACACCAATTAATAATACTCTAGTATTTTGAATTTTATTAAAATTATCTTCTCCTATTAGTTTAATTAATCTATCAAACATTTATTTCACCTTCTTAAATGTATCATCTATTAATTCTTTGTAATTAACGAAGTACATTGTATCATTATCATCATAAGTAGGTCTTACATATATTAAATATTCAATATTACCATCTCCACCCTTAATTGGTGATGCACATATATTATTAATATAGTATTTTCTATCTTCTAAATATTTAGTAATATCTTTTAATATATTTAAATGTACTTCTTTATCTAATATTATTCCTTTGTATTTATCAGCTATATCTTTTCCACATTCAAATTGAGGTTTTATAAGTAATACCATATCAAATGTTTTATCTTGTTCTACTACTTTATCTATTACTCTCTTAATTGATATAAATGATACATCAGATACAATTATATCTACATCTTCAAATAAATCACTAGTAGCATCTTTAATGTTTAATTGTTCATGTAATTCAACTCTTGAATCACTTCTAAGTGATTCCACCATAACATCAGTGCCAACATCTATACCAATTACTTTTGTTGCGCCATATTGTAATGCACAATCTGTAAATCCTCCAGTTGAAGATCCGATATCCATAACAACCTTATTAGTAAAATCTATATTAAATTCATTAATAGCTTTATCTAGCTTTAATCCTCCCCTAGATACATATTTTAAAGTATCATTTGAGATGATTTCTATAGTATCACTATCATTTATACTAGTTGATGCTTTTGTTGTTATTTGACCATTTAATTTAACATATTTATTACTTATTAATTCTTGTGCTTTACTTCGTGTTGGAACAAGACCTCTTATAACTAATTCTTTATCTAAGCGCATAATTAATCACCAACTAAATTATAACATAATAAAAGAGTAATTGCTTACTCTTTATCTTTTACGTCTAGAATCACTAGATCTACCATAGTATCTCATACGTGGTCCTGAATTACTATTATCTTCTTTATCTTCTCTTTTAGTTAGCGAACTCATTTGTTTAAGCAATTCTAGATTTTTTTGACGTTGTGCTTCTTCATTAACTATTCTTTCATATTCAGCAACAGCTTTAGATAAATCATCTTGTTCAACTTCTTGTAAATCTTCATTTTTTATAAATAATTCAAGAACTTTCAAAGGAATCTTAGTATTATTTGATATATCTCTCATATTAGACCATCTATGTTCTTTTAAATAAGTAGATAACATTTTTAAGTACTCAGTATAACATTTATTACATATTACATCTTCATTTAAAAGAAGTTTAGAACATTTACAACAAAAACCCCTAGTTAACATCTACTCATTCTCCTTTGATAATTCTTTATAATAATTATATCTATTAATTGAGTTAGTTTTATTATCTTCAAGCAATTCTTGCGCTTCATCTGGATTAACCTTCTTTAATGAATTATATCTAACTTCATTTTCTAGGAACGAATCATATTCATCAAACTTAGGTTCCTTAGAATCCATATATAATTTATTTTCATCTGGATTATATCTCATCAATAAACTATATCCTACTTCAGCAGCTTTCTTTGCTTCTTTTAAAGAACATCCCATTCCACCTTTAATACCATGTTCAATACATGGAGCATAACAAATTATTATAGAAGGTCCAACATGTTCAAATGCTTCTTTCATAGATTTTATTGCTTGCATAGGATTTGCACTCATATTAATAGAAGCAACATATGTATTTGGATAAGTCATAGCTATTCTGAATAAATCCTTCTTAATATTTTTCTTTCCTTCACCAGCAAACTTAGCAACTTGTCCAACTCTAGATGATTTAGATGCTTGTCCACCAGTATTAGAATATATTTCTGTATCAAGAATCATAATCTTAATATTTTGATTAGAACACAATACATGATCTATTCCATTAAAACCAATGTCATATGCCCAACCATCTCCACCTAATGCTACAATATATCTCGCTGGGATATATTCAAGATTATCTTTTATTTCATCAGGTAAATTATCTATAACTTTTAATTTATTATAAATATTATTTGTAACTTCGTAATTATTATAATTATTTATTAATTCATCAACTAATTGTTTTAATTCACCTGAATAAGTATTATTAGTTAATATATTATATAATCTATCTCTTTTATTATTAAACGAAGTATTAATACCAAACGCAAATTCGGCATTATCTTCAAATAAAGAATTAGCCCAAGGTAAACTATAAGGTGTAGATGGAACAGAACCACCGTAAATAGATGAACAACCAGTTGCATTAGCTATAACTATTTGATTGCCATATAATTGAGATAATAATTTAATATATGCAGCTTCACCACATCCAGCACAAGCACCAGAGAATTCAAACTTAGGTTGAACTAATTGAGAATTCTTAACATTAAATCTATCTTTAACTTCAACATTATCTCTATCAAATGATACATCTTTATTATCTTCATCAGTTTTATTTACTAATGATAAAGCACCTACAGGACAAGCAGATACACATACTCCACATCCAAGACAATCTTTATTAGATATAACTAATTCATATTTCTTATCTGGATATCCTATAGCATCTTTACTTCCTTCATTAGATATAAATGGTCTAATGACTCCATGTGGACAATAGAAAGAACACATTCCACATTCTATACACTTAGACGAATCCCATTTAACTATCATATCAGATACATTACGTTTTTCATTTTTAGTTAATGCACCTTCAAAACATCCATTTTTATATTTAATTAAATCAGATACTTTTAATGAATTACCTTCTCTATGATTAATAATATCAATAATATCTTTGTAAGATTCTCTAACCTTATTAGATGAACTATTTATAACTACCTTAGTTAATTTAGAACTAATATCTTTAATAGCATTAATATTATTATTAACTATATCATCACCTTTTTTACTAAATTCTTTAGTTATACGAGTACTTAATATAGAATCAAAATCAGAATAATCTAATAAATGTAAAATAGATGCTTCCATGATTTTAGATATTTTACCTTTAATATTATTTTCTAGTGCTATAGCATTAGC
>JAIKYM010000129.1 GCA_024683115.1 Bacilli bacterium | reverse complement strand
AAGCTATAAATATTAGGGCAGATGAAATTACAAATGAACCAAGTTCTGATGAATGCTTAATTAATAGAATTAATCTTAATACTGCTTCAATCAACGTAGAAACGTTGTTTGAATATACATGTGATTTTGTATCAGGAATTTAACTTAAAAAAATATATTTTTTCTATTGACTTATTGATTATATTTTTATATATTTAAGGTAGAAAAAAGCCAGTGATCCCAGCTGTAGAAATGGGGAAGAGAAATGGGTGATTCCCAGCCTATAAATATGGGGATTATAAAAGCGGAAGAGAGCATAACTCTTCCTTTTTTGTTCTTTAATATGTTATTATATAAATAGGTGATAATATGGAAAAAGCTAAAGTATACTTTACTAGAGAATTAACTCCGGAGAAAGTTGTTGAAATGTATAAATTGCTAAATATTGAATTAAAAGGTAATGTAGCAACTAAAGTGCATTCTGGAGAAGAAGGAAATCAAAATTATTTAAAACCGGAGTTTTGGAAACCTATTGTTGAATATGTACATGGAACAATAGTTGAATGTAATACTGCATATCCTGGAGAAAGAAATTCAACAGAAAAGCATTTGAAAACTATTGAAAAACATGGATGGAATAAGTATTTTAAGGTTGATTTATTAGATGAAGAAGATGATGACTTTAAACTTGAAATACCAAATGGAAAACATTTAAAAGAAGATTTATTAGGTAAGAATATTGTTAATTATGATTCTATGTTAGTTTTATCTCATTTTAAAGGCCATCCAATGGGAGGTTATGGTGGAGCACTAAAACAATTATCAATTGGTTGTGCATCATCTCGTGGCAAATCATTAATACATTCTGCAGGAACTAATACTGATCAAACAACACTATGGCAAAATTTACCACCTCAAGATGATTTCTTAGAGTCTATGGCAGAAGCAGCTAGTGCTGTTGTTAATTATTTCAAAGGTAATATTGCTTTTATTAATATAATGGCCAACATGTCTGTTGATTGTGATTGTGTTGCCCATGCTGAAGATCCTTGCTTAAAAGATATTGGTATATTGGCATCACTTGATCCAGTAGCAATAGATAGAGCTTGTATTGATCTTGTAATGAAAAGTGATGATCCCGGTAAAGAACATTTCTTAGAAAGAGTACAATCAAGAAATGGTGAACATACAATAGATGTTGCTGAGGAATTAGGTATTGGAACTAAAGACTATGAATTAATAGAAGTATAAGACTGTTATCAACAGTCTTTTATTTTTTGTAATATTCTATTGACAATTTTTTATAAATTATTACTCTCTAACGTAACTACGTTATTGACCTTATATTTACAATAAAAAATGTAAAAAAGTTAATCTAAAAAATGACATAATTACGGGGGTTCAAAAAAGGTTTAAATAACATTTTTTTAAAACTATCTTATTTGTTGCACTTGCAACAAAAATAATTAAATTAAGGTGATAAGATTTAATTGTATTATAGAGGAGAGGTAATATGAAAATAATTAAGAGAGATGGGTGTGTTGTTGACTACTGCCCAGAGAAAATTGAAGTAGCTATCTCTAAAGCAAATGCGGAAGTGCTTGAAGAGGAAAGAGTTACTGATGTACAAATAAGAAATATAATTAAACATATCGAAGGATTAAACAAAAAGCGTATGCTTGTTGAAGATGTTCAAGATATTATTGAAAATAGATTAATGGCTTTAGGTAAATTTGAATTAGCTAAAGCGTATATTAAATATAGATATACTAGAGAATTAGTAAGAAAGAGTAATACTACTGATAAATCTATTAAAGAATTAATAGATGGTGAATCAGAATATTGGAATACTGAAAACTCAAATAAGAACTCTAGAGTTGTTACTACTCAAAGAGATTATTTAGCTGGTATTACTAGTACAGATATTACACGTAGATTCTTACTACCTGAAGATATCGTAAAAGCTCATGATGCTGGTATTATCCACTTCCATGATGCAGATTATTTCGCACAAAATGCATTACATAACTGTGATTTAATAAATCTAGATGATATGTTACAAAATGGTACAAATATCAATGGAGTTATGATTGAAACTCCTCATAGATTCTTAACAGCTATGACAATTGCAACTCAATTAATTACAGCTGTTTCATCATCGCAATATGGTGGTGCAACAATCACATTAACTCATTTAGCTCCATTTGTTAGAAAGTCTTATGAACATTACATTAAGAAATATACAAAGAGAAAATTAACAAAGAAACAAATTGAAGAATTTGCTATGGAAGATTTAAAGAAAGAAGTAACTGATGGTGTACAAACTTTCCAATACCAAATTAATTCCATGACAACTACAAATGGTCAAGCACCTTTCTTATCAGTTTGCATGTATTTAGGTGAAACTGAAGAATATAAAGATGAACTTGCAATGATCATCGAAGAAGTATTAAAACAAAGAATTCAAGGTATGAAGAATGAAAAGGGTGTATGGATTACTCCTGCATTCCCAAAACTTCTATATGTACTTGAAGAAGATAATATTAAGCCAAAATCAAAATATTATTATTTAACTAAGTTAGCTGCTGAATGTACAGCTAAACGTATGGTTCCAGATTATATTTCAGAAAAAGTAATGAAGGAATTAAAGAAGAATGAATATGGTGAAGGTGAATGTTATCCTTGTATGGGATGTCGTTCATTCTTAACTCCTGATAGATCTATTAGCTTAGGTAATATTGCTAATGCTGGTAACTATGTTGAAGGCAAGGGTAAATACTATGGTAGATTTAACCAAGGTGTTGTTACAATCAACTTACCTGATGTAGCTTTATCATCTGGTAAAGATATGGATTTGTTCTGGAAAATATTTGATGAGAGATTAGATTTATGTCATAGAGCATTACAAATAAGACATGAAAGACTATCTCATGCTACATCTGATGTTGCTCCAATTTTATGGCAACATGGTGCATTAGCTAGACTTGGAAAGGGTGAATCAATTCATGAATTATTACATCATGGTTATTCAACTATTTCACTAGGTTATGCAGGATTATATGAATGCGTTAAATATATGACAGGACATTCTCATACTGACAATGGAAAAGGTAAAGAATTTGGTCTTGAAGTAATGAAACATATGAATGAAAAATGTAAGGAATGGAAAGCTGCTGAAGATATAGATTATTCAGTATATGGAACTCCAATTGAATCTACTACATATAAATTTGCTAAAGGCTTAAGAGAAAGATTTGGAGTTATTAAAGGTATAACTGATAGAGATTATATAACTAACTCTTACCATGTACCTGTATTTGAAGAAATTGATGCATTCACTAAGTTAAAACTTGAATCTGAATTCCAACAATTATCTCCAGGTGGTGCTATAAGTTATATTGAAACATCTAACTTACAAAATAACTTATCATCAGTAATGGAAGTAATTAAGTTTATTTATGATAATATTATGTATGCTGAATTAAATACTAAATTTGATTATTGCCATGAGTGTGGATATACAGGTGAAATCTTAATTGATGATAAACTTGAATGGTATTGTCCAAACTGTGGTAATAGAGACCATGATAAATTAAATGTAGCTAGACGTACATGCGGTTACATTGGAACTAACTTCTGGAATAAGGGAAGAACACAAGAAATAAAGGAAAGAGTAATACATCTAGATAATAAGGACGATTAATATGAGATATAATAAGATAAGAAAAATGGATATCTCTAACGGTCCAGGTGTTAGAGTATCTATATTCTTCCAAGGTTGTGCATTCCATTGCAAGAATTGTTTTAACCCTGAAACATGGGATTTTGATAAAGGTGAAGAATTCACTGATGAAACTATAGAACATATTCTTGATTTATGTGCACCTGATCATATTGTTGGTTTATCAATGCTTGGTGGTGAACCAATGCATCCAACTAACTTACCTGGAACAACTAAATTAGCTAAAGCATTTAAAGAAAGATATCCAAATAAGAGCCTTTGGTCTTGGTCTGGATTTACTTATGAAGATTATGTATCTAAACAAGAAGTAATTAATTATTTAGATGTTTTAGTAGATGGTCAGTTTAAAGATGAATTAAGAGATCCTAGATTAAAATACGCTGGATCAACTAATCAAAGAGCAATCGATGTTAAAAAGTCTTTAAAGGCTGGCAAGGTTGTATTATTTGAAGATGAAGAGGATGAGTAATCATTCTCTTTTACTTTGTAAATTGTTTGTAAGAAATAATTATATTCATTTACTAATAAGTAAGATATTGTTAACATTTAATTAAGAAAGAAGAGGTATATTATGAATAGAGGATTTGGTATATTTGGTATTATTTGTGGCGCTTGTGCATTTATTCCTGTTTTCTTGATTACATCAGTAACTATGGATGTATTCATGATATTAAGTTTAGTAGGCGTAGCACTAGGAATACTTGCGATTGTGTTTGCTGCTAAAGGACTTAAAGAAAGTGTTGGTACATTTGTAGTTGGACTTATATTAGGTATTATTGCAATCTTTGTTATGGGATTAATGGCAGTAGGCGCATATGCGATTACTCATGTTACAAACTGTGTAGAAAAGAAAGATTCTTTAGTATGTGAATTCGCTGGTGAATCAATTGATATGTCTAAAGAATTAAAGAGTTATTTAAGAGAAGATCAATTCAAAAAATAATAGACATCTTAATAAGATGTCTTTTTTGTTGATTTATGGTATACTTTTATTAGGTGATACCCATGAATAAGGTAATAATGATTATCTTGGATGGTTTTGGTGTAGGTAAGAATTATGATGGAAATGCAATAGAACTTGCAAATATGGATTGTTACAAAGAACTACTAGATTTATATCCAAATCTAAATTTAGTTACTACAGGTGAAAACGTAGATACTCCTGAAGATAAAACAATAGATTGTGAAGTATCTCATTTAATGTTAGGTGCTGGAAAAGTAGTTAAACAAGATATAACAATCTGTAATGATAATCTAGGATCAACTTTAATTGAACAAAATGAAAAATTAATAGAATTATTATCTTATTTAAAAGATTCAGGTGGTAATTTACATTTAGTTGGTATGTTATCAGATGGTAAGGTTTATTCGGATATTAGATATATGAAGACTTTTATAACTCATTTAAAGAATATGGGTGTTAAAAAGTTATACTTCCATGCGATAACAGATGGTAGAGATGTACCAAATGGAACTGCTGTTAAGTATATTAAAGAACTAGAAGAAACAATGAATGAACAAAATCTAGGTAAGATAGCATCTATATGTGGAAGAATGTATGCTATGGATCGTAATGAAGATTATAAAAAGACTAAAGCATATGTTGAACTATTAGTATATGGTAAAGGTGCTAAGATATCTAACTATGAAAGAGCTATAGATACATGTTATAAGAATAATTTAACTGATGAAAGTATTCCACCAATTATTATTGATGATAAAGCAACTTTATCAGATGGTGATGTAATGCTATGGCTAAACTTTAGAGAAGATAGAGCAAGACAAACGTTAGGTGCTTTATTAAATAATGATTTTGATAAGTTTAAAATAGATAGAGTAAGTGGACTTAAGGTTGCATCTGTTTTACCTATAGATGAAGTTGATAATTTAATTTATTTAATAGATAAAGATGAAGCAGAGTATTCACTTGGTCAATACTTATCATTACTTGGCTTAAAACAAGCACGTATAGCTGAACAAGATAAGTTTTCTAATTTATCATATTATTTCAATGGATGCACTGATAAAAAACTAAGAGGATGTGATAATTTTGAAATTGAATCATATCCTAGAAGTGAAACAATATATCATCCTGAAATGAATATTGAAGGTATTAGGAAACAAGTTATTAAATGTATGGAACATGACTATAACTTTATACTTGTTAACATTGAGGCCCCAGATATATTCGGTCATATAGGAGATATTAACAAAGCTATTGAATCATTAAATATATTAGATGAAGAATTACAATTAATATGTGATGCTTGTGATGAAAACTTCTATAAATTAGTATTAACATCTGACCATGGAAATATTGAAGAAATGGTTAATGAAGATGGAACACCTAACAAAGGACATACAGCAAATCCTGTTCCATTTATTATTAGAGATAAGAATGTTAAATTAAAGAATAAAGGAAGTATTACACAAGTTGCTGGTACTATATTAAAGTATATGGATATAGCAATTCCTAAAGAAATGAAAGAATCTGGTACTTTATTTAAAGAGGATGAATAGGTGGTATAAATATGGTAGTTAATAAAAATATATTAAGAGAAGCAGATATTAGAGGTATATATCCAACAGAACTTAATGAAGAAACTGCATTAAAACTAGGATATGTATTTGCAGAATATGCTAAAAAGAATAATCAAGAATATGTAGTAGTTGGACACGATAATAGATTTGGTGGTTCTGAATTAACTAAGAACTTAATTCAAGGTTTAGTTTATTCAGGAATCAATGTTATTTATTTAGGATTAGTTACAACTCCAATGTTAAACTTTGCATCACATAAGTTAAAACAAGATTTTGGAATAATGGTAACTGCATCACATAATCCAAAAGACTACAATGGTTTTAAACTCTTTGGACCTAAGTGCCTACATTGTTCTCATGAAGACTTAGATTTTATATATCAAAGATTATTAAAAGATGATTATAAATGTAAAAATGTTAGAGAACAAGGTAAGATTGAATACTTAGATATTGATTCATCTTATGTTAAATATTTAGAAAAACTATTTGACTTTGGTAATAGACATTTAAGATGTGTAATAGACTGTGGAAGTGGAACTGCATCAACAATTATTAGAAGAGTATATGATCAATTACCTTTTGATGTAACATATATTTATTCTGATTCAAATCCTAATTTTCCATTTCATCATCCAGATCCAAATGTTAAAGATAATTTAAAAGATTTATGTAAGGAAGTTAAAAGAGTAGGTGCTGATATAGGACTTGCTTATGATGGAGATGCTGATAGAATTGGTATTGTTGATAACAAAGGAAATGTAGTAGATGCTGATGTTATGATGTCAGTTATTGCTCCTCAATTAATTAAGAAAGATAGAACTAAGCCTGTTTTAGTTGATGTTAAATGTTCAAATGTTATCAGAGATGCTGTTATTGATGCTGGTGGAGTATATATAGATACTACGTCATCAAGCGCAAGACAAGAAGATATGATGATAACTTTTGATTGTATCTTTGGTGGACAATATGCAAATCATATATTCTTTAGAGATAATCATCCTGGATATGACGATGGAATATATGCAGGTTTAAGATTTCAAGAAGTATTAACTCATACAAATAAGAGTCTACATGATATAGTTAAAAATAAAATGAAAAAGTATTTTAATACTGATGAAATAAAAGTTAAAACAACAGATACAAAGAAGTGGAAGATTGTTGAAGGTATCAAGAAGTATGCTGATACTCGTAATTATAAATATGATGAAACTGAAGGTATTAAAGTTATTAAAGATAGGGCTTGGGCTTTAGTTAGAGCATCTAATACAGGACCTAATGTAACTATTAGATTTGAAGCAACAACAAAGCGTGGATTACAAGCAATTCAAAAAGAATTCATGGACGTAATCGGAATAATAAGCAAATAATAAAACATCTAGCGATATGCTAGGTGTTTTTTACTATACTGTACACGACATGTAAAGTATTGAAATCAACGAATATTCGCTACTATAATATAGTTAGAATAGCATAGTAGGGAGTAAGGTACATGAAAAAGATGAGGGTGGTAATAGTACTATTACTAGCATTAGTAATTGGTACTATATTTGTTAATAATAAATCTGAAAAAGATTATTTTTCAGATATTATTGAAGTGGGTAATCCAAAAAGATTATCTAGTTATGCTTTGGTTAATGAAAATGATAAAAATGTTAGCGGAACTGACAACGTTAAGTTCGATGCTTTCTTTGTTATAAATGGTCAACAAAGAAGGGGTAATAGTATTGTTGTTGGTGAAAATAAAAAACTAAGAGTAATCTTAAGTGTTGAAGGAGATGCCTATTTATCTGGCATAAAATTTACTTTCAAAAATACTAATGTTAATGTAGGATTTTCAGGTACATTAAATGGTAAAACTATTAATAGTACAAATCTTAAAGATATACTAATGGTTAATCCTATTGAAAGTGGAAGAAACATGGATTTCTTTCTTAACTTATCAGATAATTTAACTAATGATATAACATCTTTTAAGGGAACAAATTCTATTGTTTTTGAAGCTGACCTTACTGAAAACGGACAAACAAAGAGGATAAGAAAAGAAGTATTCTACGATGTTGACTGGTATTTAAGAAATGGACCTACTGCTACTATAAATGATACTTATACTATTAATGCTAAAAATAAAGATGGTAATCTAGAAATAAGTTATAACTTTGGAACTAATGTTGATATAGATAGTTTATTAAAATCAGTTAACTTAGATATAGATTTACCTAAATTAAATGATTTATCTCCAATTAGTGCTAAGATAATTGGAACTAATACGACTTATGAAGCTGATTTAAATAATTTTAAACTAACAGGTAAAAGGGAGGCTGTTATAAAAGACCAAGCTATATTTAATAGCGCATCTGATTATACTAAAAATGGTTATTCATATAATAGTTTTAAGGTAGTATTAGAATATCCTACTGTATATGAAGATAATATATCAATACCACCTTTAAATGTTAATGCTTGGTATGAAGTGTTTAACAATCCAGATGATGATTATCAAGATACAGTATTATCAAATGTTGCAAATAAGATTCTTGTAAGAGCTACAAATATAACTAATACTGAATATGATGTATCAGGTGGTTATGAATATCCTACATACATTAACTTTGTTACTAATACATCTATAGGTGAACCATTATCAACAGGTGGAAATTATGTTGATAAAACTGATGCTTTAAACATTTTAGATGGATTAGATGGTAGAGAAACTACTGAATATGATGTAACTATAACAACAACAGCTAGTGCGGTTTGCAATGGACCTGTTGAAAAGTGTGCTATCGGTAAGATTAATTTAAATAATCTTTCTATAACTGATAATAATTATGATAGATTTAATAATAATGCATCTATGAAAAATGTCTTAAAATATAAAACTATTAGATTTACTAATACGTGGATGTTAGGTGATTCAGGATATATTAAATTAATTAATGATGAAACAGGCGAAACAGTACATGTATTTACTAAAGATGATTGGACTAATGATTATACATTTGAAACAGATGTAAGAAAGATTAGAATTGAAACAAGTGCTATTAACAATGTTATTTTAAATGTTGGTGATAGTATTGGAGCATTAACTGTTTATATCACAAAAGAAATAGATAATACTGCTATTGGTACTAATTATACTAGATCTAGCTTTGATAGTTTTAATACTATTAATTCATCAACAAAAACAACTGGTGAAAAAATAAGTACAGACCCTTATAATTTTGTTGATAACCAAGGCGTTGCTAGATATATGTCATATGTTTCATCTAGACCAACATTAAAATTATCAACAGGAACATTAAAAACAAATGAAAATACTTCCATTCGAATGACTGTTAATACTGGTTCTACAGACGGACTAACTAAAGGATTTAAAGATGGGATATTCTTAATATCCTTACCTAATCCTATAATTGGTGTTCAAGTAACTGATATAACTACAAATAATAGTAATGTTAGTATAGTTGGTTATGAAATAGAAGAAGGAGATAGTAATAATATAATTAGAGTATTTACTTCTAATGATATTGAATCAGATTTTGAATTATATGTAGATGCTATTTTAACTCCAAATTCAAGAAGTTTTGGGGCAAATATTAATGTTGAATTATATGCGATTAATAACAATATTAAAATAACTAGTTATTTAAGTGCAGACAAATATGATGCTGATAAAGATGGCAATACTACTGAAATGGTTGGATATGATTACAAAGGTATGTCTATTGTTGTTCCAACAGATGTAATAACTAATACAACTATTAAGACGTATACAAATAATAATCAAGAAAGAAGTGTAGTATCCCCTAAAATAACTGATGTTAATCCTTTGGAAGATAGTAGTAATGCTAAAGTAGAAATTATGCTAATGAATAATTCTACTGAAAATATTCGAGATATTATTATTACTGGTAAAGTAGGATTTGTTGGTAATAAATATCAAATAAGTGGTGTTGATTTAGGTACTGAATATAATATACCTATGACATCAGATGGTATAACTGTACCTGCAAGTGTTAGAGACTATGCGAAAATATATTATTCAACTGAAGAAAATCCTTCAAATGATTTGAATTATCCAAATAATAATTGGAAGACAAAAGATGAAATAACTGATTTCGGTACTGTTAAATCATATATGATTATTCTAGAAAATTATTCTATGGATAAATCAAATTTGGTATTTACTTATGATGTAACATTACCACTAGATAAATCTTTAATTAATAAAACATCTTATTTCACACATGGTGTATATTATAATTCTGATACTATTGATGGACTTGTTTATCGTGAATTAGGTGGAGCTAAAGCTGGTATTCAAATGGCTATCAAATATAAGTTAGACTTAAATGTTTATAAAAAATATAGTTCTAGAAAAATACCTAATGCTAAATACGTATTAATTGATGATAATAATAAATCTAGATTATTAGTTGTTAATTCAAATGGATATGTACGTGAAGAAGATTTATATGTTGATAGAAATTATCAATTAAAACAATCTGATGTAATGTTTCCATATATATTAGATGAGGAAACAAAAAAATTTAAAATAATAAGTGACTCAAATGATATTCTACAATTAAGTGGTAGTGAAAGTGGAATATTTAAAAGTATTAATATTACTAATGATTTATTAAAGGTTGATCTTGAAAATGAAGTTAGATATGACTTATTAATTAAGAATACAGATATGGATACTTTAGCTAGTATACCTGGTTCATCATTTAGAATAACAGGTAAAGGCTTTGAAGAAGGAAAAGAAATTATTACTAATGCAGATGGTGAATTAAAATTACATGGATTA
>JAIKYM010000104.1 GCA_024683115.1 Bacilli bacterium | reverse complement strand
AAGAATAATAAAAAAGGCATTAAGAACTAATGTCTTTTATATTGAAAAAATATATACAAGATAATATAATATTATATAGAATAGGAGAGGGTTAAAATGAAGATGGAAGCACAAATTCAAATGATCAATATCGCTAACATCATGCCTAATAGGTTTCAACCTAGATTAGACGCAGATGATCCAAAAATCCAAGAATTAGCTTCATCCATCAGAATTCATGGAATAGTACAACCTCTAGTTATTCGTAGAGTACAAGATAAATTTGAAATAGTAACAGGTGGAAGAAGACTTAAAGCTGCATCAGTTTTAGGATTAACTGCTGTACCTTGTATTATAGTAGAATTAGATGATACTGAATCAGCTGAAATATCAGTAGTAGAAAATATTCACAGTAAAGATTTAACTCCTATTGAAGCTGCTAAAAACTATAAAAAGATATTAGATAAGAAGTATTTAAATCAACAACAATTAGCTGAACGTATGGCTGTTGATGAAAATAGTATTGTTAATACATTGAAATATCTAGAATTAGATGAAAGTGTTCAAACAGCACTACAAAAGAATCAAATATCTGAAAAACATGCTAGAGCATTATTAAGATTAACTGATAAAATGCAACAAGTTAATTTATTAAATGATATTATTCAAAATAGATTAACAGTTAAACAAGTAGATGAAAAGATTGATGTTATTCTTGGTAATTATAATAAAAAGACTGATATGTCAGGTGGAATTCAAATTGATGATGGACAAAGTATATCTACTTTAGGACAAGATATCAATTCTAACAATAATTTATCAATTACACCAACTGTATATCAATACAATTCAAAGATTAAAGATGATGATTCTAAGAAGAGTATATTCTTTAATAATTTAGAGAATGCTCCAGTAACTATGGAGGATCCTACTTTATCATTTGGCTTTAATCCATTTGAGTCTAAGGATATAGAACCTGAAGAAACAGATGGTATTATTGACCTAGAAGATGAAGATGAGATTGACTTATTAGATGAACCATCTGAACAAACTGAAGAAAAGAAAGTAAGTTTAGATATATATACTCCTGATGAATTATTAAAAGCTATTCAAGATATAATTCAACAAGCTCAAGAAAATGGAGTAGAAGTTAAAACAGAAGACTTTGACTTCACTAATATTTATCAATTGATAATTAAGATTCCTAAAGTTGAAGAGGAAGAAACAAATACAAATACTGAAACACAAGGAAATAATTAATATTTCCTTTTATTTTTTTAGGAGGGATAACTATGCAATTAGTACCTGTACAATGTTCTCACTGTGGAGCCGGCGTAGAAGTAGATGCTTATACTAAATCATTTGTATGTAATGTATGTGGTGGATCTACCATTATTGAAAATAGCCAACATCATAGTGATTTTCATGATAATAGTATTAATAAAGCAGAAATGCTTATCGATAATCAAGATAACTATTCAAAAGCTAAATCTGAATTTGAATATTTAACTACTAGTTATCCAGATGATCCAAGACCTTGGATAGGTTTAATTAGATGTTATACAAATGATTTAACTATTAAGTTATACATTGATGTATCTCCTTATCAACCTATTTGGTTAACAGGATTAGAAAATAGAATTATGAATGCCTTTAATAACTATAATAGAGTTGAAACTAAAGAACAAGAAAAGGCTCATACTGAACAAGTATTCATGGATTATATTAACAAAAATAAAGAAGAGTTTGAAGCATTAAAGGAAAAGAATAAAGATGATGCACCAGCGGAAGCTGTATCTGGTGAAGCAGGTTCAAGTTTTAATGAAACTATTAAAGCTGAAAATAGAATAATTAAAGCTGAAGATATACGTAACATCGTAGTTAAAATGGACGAATCCTTAAAGAAATATCGATATATCAGTAAAAAAGAAGAAGAAGTAAATAAAAGTTTTGATTACGATGAAAAAGAATATAATTTTAAAGATAATGGATCAAAGATTAAATTTGATATAGATTTTCATGATAATACTTCTGCATCTATAGATAGTGTAGATGAATTCTTATATATATATGATAATAGATTAAGTGAAATTAAATCATTAAATATAAGATATGGTCTACATTATGATGTAGAAACCCCAAAACCTAATAAAAAGTATGATTATATGTCTCAATCAATAGAATTAAGAGTAAGAGAGAATAAACTTTCTATTGATGTAGATTTAAAGAGTGCTGATGATAAATTATCTAATATTTATAAAGAAATAAAGAATATGGTATTAAATGCTCCTACTAAATATGATGATATTATTAAGAAAAGAACAGGGATAACTATTATGTGTGGATTGGGAATTGGCTTAATACCAGGTCTAGTAATAGGTGGAGTATTACTATCTATAGAACAAGCTAGATTATTATTTGCATCAACCTATGTATTATTCCCTATACTAGTATTCTTTATATCTATGGTTATAGGTACTACAATATCTACATTTATATTAAATGGTTTATATTCTAATATAAAACCTGATCAAAAATATGCAGGCTATAAAGATGGACAATCAGTATATACAGATGATGTTGATGATTATGTTAATTCAAGTGAAATACTTATAGGTAAAAACGTACATAATATGGAAGATAGAGAATCAATTAAGAAGTTATTAGAAAAATGTAAGAAGATGTTCTTAGTAGAACTAGTTATCCTATTATTTATTAGTATTCTAGTTGTATTTATCTTCAATATAATGGCTTAAAAAAGACTATTTATATAGTCTTTTATTTATGGTATAATTCGTATCAAAAAGAAGGAATAGTATGAAACAATTACATTTTAAATTAACTACAAAT
>JAIKYM010000046.1 GCA_024683115.1 Bacilli bacterium | reverse complement strand
TATTAAAGCTATCTTTTGTTTCATACCATGTGAAAAAGATATTATTTGATCATTTAATAGTATTCGTATATTTTAAAATGGATATTATAAGTATTATATGTATATTATATGCATCTGTTTTATTACCATTTATATGTGAATTAATTGGTATTATGTGTAATTTAAAATATCCTAAGATGGATGCATCAAATGATACTGAAATAGTTAAACAAAGTATGAGTACATTTATAGCTGTATTAGTTGGTATGATATTAGCATCTATTTCATCAGGATATTTAGTAATTCTAATGGTTTTAAATGTACCTAGTGTTGTTATCATGTTAACATTCTTGGTAATATTTACTATATTAGCTCTTGCTCTATGGGCTAGAGTATCTAAGACAGCAGATGATAGTTTTAATAAAATTCAAGTATAATAAAAAGTAGGATTACTCCTACTTTTTTATTCGTGATCTAAATGTTTGTTAAATTCATCTTCAATAAATGAAGTTTTAATTAATCTCTTAAATGTTTTATCTGAACATATTAAATCGAATTCACCAATCATTTCAAATATTATTGGATTCCATTTGAGTTTGAATTCATCTAATCCTTTGTATTTAGTTTCTCCTTCAAACTTACCTGTAACTCCACCTATATCTAAATAGTTGAAATATGGTTTATATCTTTCAATAATAGCATAATGTAAGAAATGATTTGGATTTAATCCTTTGTAGTTTCTATCAAATCCTGATGCTAATATAGTAACTCTATTAAAGTGTTTAATTACTAATGCACCACCTACAATAGCTTCTTTATGTTTCTTTAAATCTTCTGTAGCTCTAAGTATTACATCTTTTAATACATCTAATCTTCTATCAGATGACATTTTTTTAATTAAGTTACCTTGAGAAGGATCCTTTTGGATTATGTTATTTAATTCATCGTTTAATAATTGCTCTTTTTCATATTTTTCTCTAATATGAGTTAATCGCTTTTCAAAGTCTATTTTAATAAATAATAAATCTATAGATTTATCTTTATCAAATGAATTATAGAATGTTCTATAGTAAATAATAGGTCTTTTAGTCTTTAAGAAAGGATATAGTTTATCCATTTCTCTAACATCACCTGTTACTAGACTCATTCCAGAACCTAAGCATTTTCTAATTTTCTTTCTAAAGTTTCTATCTATATTCTTAATATCAAATTTCTTTAAATCTATATAAGCTAAGAACTTAGGTTCAATTAAATCAAACTCTTTTAATTCTAGTCTTCTTTTTACTCCATTGTCTTTTAATATATCTATTAATCTAACATTTCCATTGTAGGACATAGTATATTTTTGATCTTTAGTAGTAGATCCTATTATTATCTCTGGATTAAATTTAATAAATATATAATCTTGACTTAAGTAATATTCTTTTAAATCTTTTAGGAAAGCTTTTAAAGTTAACTCATCATAATAATTAATTAAGAATCCTTTAGGAGCATATCCGTATTTAGTCTTTCCTATTATAACTTTTGATAGTATCATAGTAGCTGCAACAATTTCACCATTGTTTTCATAACCTATGAAATCATATGTGTAATCGTAGTCTGCCATTACTAATGCATACTTATGTGTTTGCATGTAGTTATTCAATGGATGTGAAGATACAAAATCATGAAATTGTTGAGGTGACAAACTTACAATTTTCACATTAACCGCTCCCTTATTCAATATATATAATATTATAACATATTTATTTATAAAAGAAATTATTTAATTGATATATATTTACGAATAGTTTATAATACAAATAATTGTTGAAATTAACAGGCATTTATGTTAAATTATTTAAGGAAATCAGGTGATTATATGGAAACAGCATTAATTGTTATTTCAGTATTATTAATAGTTTTGGTTTTATTACAAAGCAGTAAAGCACAAGATGGTGGACAAATTATATCAGGCGGAAATGCTGAATTATTCTCAAATGTTAAGGAAAGAGGTTCTGAATTATTCTTATCTAGACTAACATTACTTCTTGGCTTGGCATTCTTTGTAATATCATTAATATTATATTTACAATAGGAAAGCAATTTCCTATTTTTAATTATATAGAAATATAATCATATGTGATAAAATTATCTTATGGAAAGGGGAATTTCTATGAAAGAAAAGGTTTTGGAATTATTTGAAAAAAAGTTTGATGCAGTATCATTTGAAGTTGTTATGCATGAATTAGGTTTAGATACAGTTGAAGAAATAACTGAGCTTCAAAATGTATTATATGAATTAGTTGATGAATATCAATTATACTTAACTAAGAAAAATAAATATATCTTATTATCTAAGATGTCTAATTTTAAAATAGGTATTATAGATGTTAAGGAAAAAGGATTTGGTTTCTTATTATCTGAACAACCAGGTGAAAAAGACATTCATATTGAAAAAGAGAATATAAATGGTGCTTTAGATGGTGATAAGGTATTAGTTGAAGTTATTGGAACGAATTCTACTAAACCTGAAGGTAAAGTATTAAAGGTTCTTGAACGAGATAAAAAGAATATTATTGGTGAAATAAAAGTAATTAAATCTAAGAAGGTATTTGTTACTGATGATAAGAAATTTAGAAATGTAGATATTCATATAGATCAACAAGAATTAAATAGATGTGTTGAAGGTGAAATATTAGCAGTATCTTTAGATGATCAATTAAGTAGACCTAATAATTTTGTTGGTCACGTAAAAGCTAGAATTGGCCACAAGGATGATCCAGGAATGGATATTATTCAATTAGCTGCTAGATATGATGTATTTGAAGAGTTCCCGCCTGAAGCAATTAAACAAGCTGAAGAACTTCCAACTGAAGTACTTCCTGTTGAATTAGTTGGTAGAACTGATTTAAGAGATAAAACTATCTTTACTATTGATGGTAAAGATACAAAAGATATCGATGATGCTATTAGTGTAGATTTATTACCAAATGGAAACTATAAATTAGGAGTACATATTGCTGATGTATCCCACTATGTTACTGAAAATTCTCCTTTAGATAAGGAAGCATTAGTAAGAGCAACATCTAATTATCCTGGTGATAAGGTTATACCTCAATTACCACATATCTTATCAAATGGTATATGTTCTTTAAATGAAGGTGTAGATAGACTTGCAATTACTTGTGAAATGGAAATTAATAAACAAGGTAGAGTTATAAATTCTGAAGTATTCCCATCTGTTATAAGATCAAGAAAGAAAATGAATTATACAGATTGTAATGCTATATTAGAAGGTACTGTTGCTGAAGGTTATGATGATTTTGTTGATGATTTATTAACAATGAAAGACTTACATGAATTAATACGTAAGGAAAGAGCTGGACGTGGAGCTACAGATTTTGATACTACTGAACCTAAATTTGTATTTGATGAAAATCATCATGTTATAGATGTTATTGCACGTGAACGTGGAGTATATGAAAAAGTTATAGAAGATTTCATGATTGTAGCTAATGAATCAGTTGCAAGAAAGTTCCAATTCTATGATAACTGGGTAAGAGGTCTTCCTTCTATATACCGTGTTCATGCTGAACCAAATGCAGAAAAAGTACAACAATTTATTCAATTCTGTAATTCTTCTGGACATCCAATTGTGGGTAAATTTAAGGAAATAGCTAATGCTAAAGTATTCCAAAAATTACTATCTCAAATAGATGCTGAAGGTGAAGAAAGAGAAATAATTATGAAGATGGCTATTAGAACTATGGCTAAGGCAGTATATTCTAAGGAAAATATTGGTCACTTTGGATTAGCTTCTGAATGTTATACACATTTCACTTCACCAATCAGACGTTATCCAGACTTACAAGTACATAGATTATTAAGAACATATTTCTTCGAAGGATTAACTGATCAAAAGACTGTTAATTATTGGGATGCTCACTTAGATGCAATTGCTCAACAGTCATCTGAAAGAGAAAGAAATGCTGATGAACTTGAAAGAGCTGCTGATGATATGTTCATGGCAGACTACATGCAAGATCATATAGGTGAAGAATATAGAGCTATAGTATCTGGTGTAACATCATTTGGATTATTTGTTCAATTACCTAATAGAGTTGAAGGTTTATTAAAGATAGAAAACATGCCTAGTGATATATATGTTTATGATGAAGGTAGTAATGTATTACAAGCTAAGAACTCTAAGAAAATCTATAGAATAGGTTCTTACATATGTGTTAAATGTATTGCTGCATCTAAAGCATTAGCTCAAATAGATTTTGAACAAATAGCTGATGTTGATGAGAAAGAAAAGACTAGATAATTATGATAGAAGTTAAGAATAGAAAAGCTTATTTTGATTATTTTATTCTTAGAGAAATAGAAGCAGGTATTGTATTAACTGGTACTGAGATTAAATCAATTAGAAAAGGATCAGTTAATTTAAGAGATACTTATGCAAGAATAAAAAATAATGAAATGTACATAATTAATATGTTCATATCTAAATATGATGATGGTAATCTTTTTAATCATGATGAAAGAAGACAAAGAAAGTTACTATTACATAAGAAAGAAATATTAAAATTATCTCAAGAAGTAAAGGAACAAGGATTAACTATAATACCTTTAAAGCTATACTTTAAAGATAATCATGCAAAGATATTACTTGGATTATGTAAAGGTAAAAAACTTTATGATAAGAGAGAAACTATTAAACAAAGGGATTTAGATAGATATTATAAATAAACCATGTGATAAACATGGTTTTTATTTTGTTTGAATTCGTTTGTGTAGTGTAATTTATAGTAAATTTTCTTTAACTTTTCACATTATTTGGTATAATTAAAATAGGAAGGTGATGTATGCATGAATATGAATATTCGTGGCGACAAATTAGTTGTAACTGATGCAATTAAAGATTATGTTAAGGAGAAACTATCTAAATTAGATAAGTATTTTGATGATCCTTCTTCTATTGAAGCTCATGTGTTACTAAGATCTAAGAATAATAAAGATACTATTGAAGTAACAATTCCAGCTAAAGGATTTACTCTTAGAGCTGAAGAATCAAATGCTGATCTATATGCTGCTATTGATTTAGTTACTGATATTCTTGAAAGACAAATAAGAAAGAATAAGACTAGATTAAATAGTAGAAAGAATGTTCAACCTGAAATCTCATTTGCATTTGTTGAAGAAGACGATGAGGAAGAAGAAACTAGTCAAATAGTTAAGAGAAAAACTGTTGAATCTAAACCAATGAGCGAAGAAGAAGCTATACTTCAAATGGAACTATTAGGACATGATTTCTTTGTATATAAAGATGCAGATGAAGAATGTATTGCTGTATTGTATAAGAGAAAAGATAATAACTACGGTATTATCTACTCAAAATAACTTAATTTTTATATCTTAAAGCACAGTTTTCCTGTGCTTTTTTGTGTGTTATATGGTATAATTTATATAGAAAAATGGTTGATTATGTATATTTTATATTTGTATTTAACCTTTTTATGATACAATATTATTTACTGGAGGAAAATTTATGGGACTACTTAGAGGTTTAATAGACACAGAATATAAAGAATTAAAAAGATTTAAAAAGATAGCTGATAAAATTGAAGCATTATCTGATAAATACTCAAAGATGAGTGATGATGAATTAAAACACACTACTAAAAATTTAAAGGAAATGCTTGAAAACGGTAAGACAGTTAATGATGAAGAAGTAATTATACCTGCATTTGCTGCTGTTAGAGAAGTTGCATGGAGAATGATTGGTGAAAAACCATTCTATGTTCAAATGTTAGGTGGTTTAGCTATTCACTTTGGTAATATAGCTGAATTAAAAACTGGTGAAGGTAAAACTTTAACTACTATTATGCCAGCATATTTAAATGCATTAACTGGTAAAGGTGTTCATGTTATAACTGTTAATGAATACTTAACTCAACGTAATGCTGAATGGATGAGACCTATTTATGAATTTCTAGGTTTAACTGTAGGTGTTAATTTAAATAGCATGTCTATGGATCCAGCAGCTAAGAGAGAAGCTTATAACTGTGATATTACTTATACAACTAACTCTGAAGCAGGTTTCGACTACTTAAGAGATAATATGGTTGTTAAACCAGAAGATAGAGTACAAAGAGGATTAAATTATGTAATCTTAGATGAAATAGACTCAATGTTAATTGATGAAGCAAGAACTCCATTAATTATATCTGGTGGTAAAGTTAATTCAGCTAACTTATATAAAGAAGCAGATAAAGCTGTTAAGGCTTTAAAGGAAGATGAAGATTATACATGTGATTTAAAGACTAAGTCAGTTATGTTAACTGAAGAAGGTTCTCATAAAGTTGAAAAGTTCTTCTCTTTATTTAACTTATATGATTCTAATAATACAGCTTTAGTACATCACATTAACCAAGCATTGAAGGCTAACTATGGTATGGCTATTGATGTTGATTATATAGTTGATGGCGAAGGTAAAGTTGTAATTATCGATCAATTTACTGGTCGTATAATGGAAGGTAGACAATTTAGTGATGGTCTTCATCAAGCACTTGAAGCTAAAGAAGGCGTTCAAATCAATGAAGAAAACCAAACTATGGCTACAATCACTTACCAAAATTTCTTCAGAATGTATGCTAAGATTTCAGGTATGACTGGTACAGCTAAGACTGAAGAAGAGGAATTTAGAGAAATTTATAACATGTATGTTATTGAAATTCCAACTAACAAACCATGTATAAGAAAAGATATGGCTGATATTATGTATGCTACAGAATCAGCTAAATATAAAGCTATTGTTGAATTTATTAAACAAATTCATGAAACTGGACAACCAATTCTAGTTGGTACAATCTCAGTTGAAAACAATGAAAGATTATCTAAGATGTTAGATAAATTTAAAATTAAACATGAAGTATTAAATGCTAAGAACCATGCAAGAGAAGCTGAAATCATTGCTAAAGCCGGTGAAAAAGGTGCAGTTACTATTGCAACTAACATGGCTGGTCGTGGTACAGATATTAAGCTTGGTGAAGGTGTTGTTGAGTTAGGTGGTTTATGTGTAATCGGTACTGAAAGACATGAATCACGTCGTATTGATAACCAATTAAGAGGACGTTCTGGACGTCAAGGAGATCCTGGTTATTCACAATTCTTCATCTCATTTGAAGATGAATTATTAAAGAGATTCGTTCCTGATGCTATCAAAACTGCTGTTAAGAACTTAGGTTTAGATGATATGGAACAATTAAGATCTAAGATGTTTACTAAATCTGTAGAATCAGCTCAAAAGAAAGTTGAAGGAAACAACTATGATATGCGTAAGAACTTACTTGATTACGATAACGTAGTATCTCAACAACGTTTAGTTATCTACAAGAGACGTAATGAAATATTAGATTCTGAAGATATTCATTCAGTAGTATTAGATTATATTAGAGATTATATAGATGATATGATTCATTCTCATTTAGCACCAGAAGGATATTTAACTGATGCAGACTTAGAAGGTATAACTGAAGCTATTAATCCTTTCGTTAAACATAGTAAGTTTAAAGTTGAAGATTTATCTGGTAAGAAAGAAAATGAAGTATATGATTTAATAGCTGAAAAAGTTATTGAAGAGTATGAAAAGAAGATATCTATTGTACCTGAAGAAATAGTTAAAGATTTTGAAAGACACATTTCTTTAAGAGTATTAGATGAAGCTTGGATTAAACATATAACTGATATGGATACATTAAGAGAAGGGATTGGATTAAGAGGTTATGCTCAAAGAAATCCACTTCAAGCTTATGCATCTGAAGGTTATGAAATATTTGAAACAATGCAAGATAACATTGAACAATCTATAGCTAACTTCTTATTACGTATGGAAATTAAACAAAACTTCGCTGCTAAACCAGTTGAAGGTGTTGCTAACGATGGTAAGAAGAAAGTTAAAACATCTGCTAAATCTGATGATAAGATTGGTAGAAATGATCCATGTCCATGTGGCTCAGGGAAAAAATACAAACAATGCTGTGGTAAGTAATAGGAAATATAAGGCTTTGCGAGGATTTTGTCCACGTAAAAATTGACCGAAAATTGCCATTTGTCCACATTTTGTCCACGTAAATTTAAAATTGTGGACAACAGGACATAAAATGTTGTGAAATTTAGTACACGTTTTGTGGACAATTTATAAAGATAAATGTCATCATTCGATGGCATTTTTTGTTTACCAATTTTAGAAAAGGAGAGT
>JAIKYM010000133.1 GCA_024683115.1 Bacilli bacterium | reverse complement strand
CTTCTTTTTCCTTAATAACATCATATCTTCTTAATACTTCATCTATTTCTTCTTTAATACTATATGATGTAATATTTAATTTATCTTTAGATGATTCTAATCTAGACATATTTAATAAATCATTAACTAAGCCATTTAATCTATCTGACTCATCGATAATAACATCTAAGTCTTTATCCATCTTTTCTTTATCTTTATAAGAAATATCTTTAACCTTCTCTGCATATGCTTTAATCATAGTTAAAGGTGTTTTTAAATCATGTGATACATTAGCTATTAAATCACGTCTAAGTTCATCTGTTTTATTCATCTCACTAGCTGCAACAGTTAATACACCTGCAAGTTCATCTAACTCTGATATATTACCACCATCAAACTTAACATTATAATTACCTTTAGATAATTCTTTAGCTTGATCAGTAATATTTAAAATAGGTTTATTAACCCTTCTGGTAATAAATATAGATATTATTAAAGCAAAGAATATACCTATTAAAGTAATATATATTAATTGTCCTCTTAATACTGCTGTAGTAGTTCCTAAGTCTTCAAGTGAAGTATTTAAGAATATTACTTTATCATCTAACTTAACAGCATACATGATAGACTTCTCTTTATTCTTACCAGTTAATAATACATATCCATTACTTTCTAATACTTTATATTTTACTTTTTGAACTTCTTTATTATTACTTGCTAATACACATCCTGGATTACGTGTATTATAATTTGTTAGTTCTTCTCCTTCGTAGACTTGAATACATATATCATTTTCAAATGCATAGTATTCTAAATCTAAAGATCCTATATCATCTGTTGATTTAATCATATTAACTACTGTTTCTATTTTATCTATTTGATATTTCTCATAGAATACAGCTAAGAATTTAATTTGAATAAACCAAAGAAGTAAAAGAATAATAACAACAAATAAAGCTAAACCAAAGAAAGTTCTACCTGTTAAACTACTCTTCCTCATATACGAATTTATAACCTACATTACGAATAGTTTTTATACTATCTCGATATTTACCCATCTTACTTCTAAGAAGTTTAATATGAGCATCTATTGTTCTATCATCTGCTTCATAGTCATATCCAAATACTTTCTCAATAATCTTATCTCTTGATAAAGCAACTCCAGGATTAGATATGAACAATGTTAATAGTTCATATTGAGTAGAAGTTAACTCTACTACTTCATTATCTATCTTAACTTCATGTGATACATGATCAATAACTATGTTCCCACATGTTAATAAATCATCATTACCATTTCGTTTTAATACTGCTTTAATACGTGCAATTAATTCTTTAGGTGAGAAAGGTTTAGTTACATAATCATCTATACCTAAATCAAAACCTTGTAATTTATCATATTCTTCCTTACGAGCAGATAACATGATAACTGGTATATCTTTAATTGCTTTTATTTCTTTAACTGCGCTCATACCATCCATCTCAGGCATCATGATGTCCATGATAATAAGGTCATAATCATTATCTTCTACAAGTTCTACTGCTTCAGCTCCATTAGCTGCTTCATCACATTTATAACCTTCATTTTCAACATAATCTTTAATTAGGTCTCTTATTAATTGTTCATCATCACACACTAATATATGCATAGTACCACCTCTTATATAAATATATTATATTAGATTTATGAAAAATAAAAGAAATTATTTGTATTTATTTTTAGGTGAATTGATGTATAATACAAACTCAGGAAGTGATAATATGCGTCCAATTGATAGTTTAACTAAACCGCCTAAGATTAAAGTTGAACAACCTGATTTAAGTGAACAACCATATTATATAAAAGACTTTATTGAACAAATGAAAGGTAAAGATTTATCTTTATTCTATAACAATTTAAAAACACTAAAGATTATTAAAGTAGATGAAGATAAAATGTCCAAAAAGAATGCATCCGCAGAATATGATGTTGTAACTAATACAATAAGATATAATGTAGATGATTTAAGAGAAGTTATTACACACGAACTAATACATATGGCCACTAGATATGATGCAGGAGATATCGTAATGGTAGGTTTCCTACAAGTAACTAAAGACGGATATGGTATTGGTGAAGGTCTATGTGAAGCATATACAGCACAAGAAGATTATAAGAACTTTTCAGGTTATGCTCCAGAAGATAAATTGAATAAAAGAACAATATATCTAACAAGTAGATATTTAATATCTATGTTTGAAATACTAATAGGTATTGAACATTTCAATGAATTATTCTATGAAGCAAATATGTATAAATTATTTGAAGAACTATCACTTTACTCATCTCAAAAAAGAGCTTGGACTGCACTAGAACATTTAGATGCAATCTTCCACTATGGAGATAGTAAGAATATACCTAATATACCAATGGTATTACATCACTACAGTGAAATAATGATGTTCTTATCAGAATGTTTTATTACTAAAATGAAACTACTAGAAAAAGATGGTAAATTAACAAAAGAAGAATATATGAAATATGAAGGATTCATTCATTATCTTATGAGACAACGAATGGTTTACTTCAAAGTACTTAAATCTAGAAAGATAGATAAGTATTATTCAACACTAGAAAAACTAGTAGATAAAAAACTTGAACGAAGAGAAAATAAAAATAGGAGTTAACCTCCTATTTTTCTATTTCTGATTCATATAATTCTTTATACTCTTTTGAATTCTTCATTAATTGTTCATGAGTACCTTGTGATAATACTTGTCCTTTAGAAATATAAAGAATCTTATCACAATCCTTAATAGTTGATAATCTATGAGCAATAATTAGTATAGTATAATCTTTCTTTAAATTACGTATAGCTTGTTGAATATCTCTTTGAGTTTCATTATCAAGTGCTGATGTAGCTTCATCAAATAAGATTATTTCAGTCTTTTGTACAAATGCCCTAGCTATAGCTAGTCTTTGTCTTTGACCACCTGATAGATTAACTCCACCTTCTCCAATGATAGTATCATATTTATCTGGTAAGCTTTCAATGAATTCATCTAGACAAGCCATCTTACAAGCTTCTCTCATCTCTTTATTAGTTAAATCACTCTTAACTAACTTTAAATTATCCCTAATACTTAAATTAAAGATATATGGATTTTGAGAAATAATAGTAATATTGCCTCTTATAGAATCTTTATCTAATTCATTTATATTAATACCATCTATTAATATTTCACCCTTGTTAACATCATACATCTTACATAGTAATGAGAATATTGTAGACTTACCTTCTCCAGACTTACCAACAAAACCAACTGTAGTATTTGCTTTAGCTTTAAATGATAAGTTGTTTAATACCTTTTTATTTTTCTTATAACTAAATACAACATTTTTAAATTCAAAGTTACCTTCAACATTATCTAAGTGTTTAGTACCAAATTGTTCCTTAGGAAATTCATCAGAATCCAATATTCCAAATATACGAGTACAAGATAAATTGAAGTCTTTAAATGCTTCCATTAATCTACTTATAGAATCAGCAAAACCTGTAGCCTTACTTTGATAATTACGAATAACTAAAGCTAATGTAATAGTTATATTATTAATCATGATCAACCAAACTAAGAAGATAATCATAAAGTTTTCAAAGGCATCCATAGTTACCATTTCAACTAACCAGAATCTTCTATTCTTAACCTTAAATCTAAAGTCTTCATTCAAATTATAATCTACTTTATCTCTTAGTGCCTTTAAGAAAGATGATTCAGAATTAAGCATCTTAATATCTCTAGCACCTCTAACTAACTCACCAATAAAGCCTGTAGTTTTTTCATTAATCTCTTTAATTCTCTTATGTTCTTTTGCATATACTTTAACTCTAAAATATGAAATACCAAATGATATAAAAGTAGCAACTAATGAGAATAATCCAGCTGGTATACTAACAACAAATATAGCAACTAAAGTACCAACTGATGTAAATAATCCCGAAAGTTCACCAATTAATTGATCAAATGAACTAGCTACATTAGATGTATCACCTGTTAATCTTTGAATAAATACTCCAGTAGAGTTTTCATCTAAAGAATTATTAGTTAGTTTTAGGATGGCTGAACCTACTTCATTTTGTACTTCAGAGAAAACATCTTTATATATTTTTTCATAGAAGTATTGTTGGAAATACCAACAAATATTCCATAGAACATCTATACCTAATAATACAAATGCTAATAGTATTACTTGATCTAATACATTATCAGTTAATTTTATTAATACTTGTGCACTAACAATAGGTGTTACTATTCTTAATGCTAAAATAACGATTGTAAAAATAACAATAAGGAACATACGTAATCCATGTCCCTTAAAATATTTAGATGTTATTTTTACATTCTTCTTAAATTCATCCACTTAACTCAACCCCATTTATGATTCTAATACTCTTTATAACTTATTAATCTCCAAGACTTTAAGTTAATAGTATTAATATTAACTCCCTTAACAAGAGAATCACAATACTTACATTTAGTATCACCAAATACAGGTACTGGTGCACCACAGTTTGGACAATTAACAGATATTGAGAATTGTTGATCTTCATCTAATTTAGATGCATCATATACTAATATATATTTAGTAACAAATCTTGTTTCCTTACGATATTTATCAAATTGTTTTTCCTTCTTATTATTTGATCTATAGAAATAAGACATAGATGTATTAACTTCTATTGTAGCTGTACCATCTTTATTGGTATAAGACTTAATAGAATTACGATTAATCTTAACATCATCATAAGCTACTTCTATATTACGATTCTTCATATCTACAATTTGTTCATATACACTAGATTTAATCAAATCGTATACAGAATCATTATCTAAATATGATATATTTTTATCTTCTAATGTATTAAATATTGCTTTAAGATTTTTATTATTTAAATTAAATAATTCAGATGCATGAAAATCTTCAAAGTCTCTTCTTACCTTTACTTCAAGCAAATCAGTCATACCTGAAATAGATCTATGTTCAGCTTCAAAACTACCATCGAAAACTTCACCATCATGCATACCTTGTTTAAGTCTATCCTTGATTTGTTTAAAACCTTCATTTCCTGCTACTTTTTTAATTTTACTAACAATAATAAAGTATAAAACAACAGCAATAATAAGCACTGCTACTATAGTTCCTAAGAATATTCCTAAAAATAGTTTCATAACTATCACCTATACTTAATTTTACTATAATTGATTGATAATATCTATATTTTTTATTATTATATAAATGTGATTTTTATGAACGAAAAAGAACTAATTAATTATTATAATAAACATAATGAAGACAAAAGATTAAAGACTAAACATGCTAATATAGAATACATTACAGCAATGAAATATATACATAAATATCTTTCATTTGGAGATAGTATATTAGATGTAGGAGCAGGAACAGGTGCATACTCATATCAACTTATGAATGAAGGTTATGATGTAACTGCTGTAGAATTAGTTAAACATAATCTTAAGTACATGGAAGAAAAAGGTATTAAATGTTACCAAGGTAATGCTATAGATCTATCTAGATTTAAAGATAACTCTTTTGATATAGTTTTATTATTTGGTCCAATGTATCACTTATTAACTATGGAAGAAAAAGTAAAAGCCTTAGAAGAAGCTAAAAGAGTATCTAAGAAGTATATATTCATATCATATTGTATGAATGAGTTTGCTCTTATCTACCACGGATTCATGGAAGGATATATCAAAGAAGATATAAACAATGTGGATAATAAATTTAAAATACTAAAAGATAATGATAATCTATATTCATATGTAAGATTAAAAGATATTAATTATTTAAAGAATAAATGTAAGTTAAAAAGAGTTAAGATTATTAATCAAGATGGTCCAACTGAATATATAAAAAATATAGTTAATAAGATGGATGACGAAACATATGAATTGTTTATTAAGTGTCATTTTTCAACATGTGAAAATAAAGAACTACTTGGAGCAGGAAGACATATATTAGATATTTTAAAAAAATAAAACATAAGAGATTATCTTATGTTTTTTATTATTATAAATTTTCAAAATATGTTTTAAAATCTTCGAAGTTATCAACAACATCAAATACATTGTAGATACTTGCACTATTAAATCCCTTAGCAACTAAAGAATCGATTGCTTCTTTAAATGGAGTAAACCAATTACCTACATTATAGATAACTAATTTCTTAGGTTTATCATTACTTCTTATTTCTTCAATATAAGCAAAGAATTCAGAAACTGTTCCTGTACCACCTGGTAAACATATTATAAGTTCTGCATCTGTAAATATATTCTTTTTTAATTCAAATGTATCAGGATATATTACATGTTTTGCATTAGGTAAATTATCTATATCATCCGCATATTTAGGAGATGTATAACCATATATTTCATTACCTTTTTTAGAAAATTCATCATAGCAAATACCCATTATACCGATAGAACCAGATCCCCAATTAAGAATACATCCTTTATTAGCTAAGTATTCTAATAGTTTTCTAGATTCATCTTTGTACATATTATCTATATTATCACTGGAACCAGCACTTATTGTTACTCTCATAATTAACTCCTAGTCTAATATACTTTCTAGTTGAGTAGCTGGTAATTTTTCAACAATATCCACTGTCTTAATTTGCTTACATCTATCTTCACCTTGTTCAATAGTTTCATTATACTTACGTTCAGATTTCTTTAATGCATTATTAATACGATTAAGTTCAGCTTTAAAAACTTTAACCTTATCAGTTAAGCCTTTTATATAACTATAATATGTAAAATCACTTGGACAAGATAAACTAGAAGCATAAGTAATAGCAT
>JAIKYM010000064.1 GCA_024683115.1 Bacilli bacterium | reverse complement strand
TTACATATAAAGTACAATTAAAGGAAAATAATTATCCTTTTGATCAATATATAGATGATAAATATGTCGTAATAGCTAGTTTGATAGATAAGTTTATAGTTGATTATAGTTATGTTAATACATTTAGTTCTGAATTAGATTATAAGGTTAAATATAATGTTATAGCAGATTTAGCAGTATATGATTCTGATAATGAAGTTAAACCTGTATATACAAAAAACTATACATTAATTGATAATCAAGAAATAACTGGACATGGATTAATGGCTAAAATAGATTTATTAAACAATGATTTATATTATGATTCCTACAATGAAATAGTTAATCAATTAAAGAAGGAAATTATTCCTAGTGCTGTATTAACTGTTAGATTTAATACAGAGTTTACTGGTACAACTGATAAGTTAGCTGACAAGATTAAGAGTACTAAGACTTCTACATTAACAATTCCTATTTCAAGAAAAATTATTAATGTAGATATTAAGAAGAATGGTGCTTCCAAAGAAGAAGAAGTATATGGTAAAAAGAATTTAAGAAAAGGTTCAGTATTATTAATCATTTCAACAGTTATATTATTAGTAATCTTAGTTATCAAATATATTTCTTATGCACTTAAGACTGCTAAGAAGAAGACTAAATATGAACAAGCTTTAAATAAAATATTAAGAGAATTTGATAGAGCAATCACTGAAGCTAAGGGTAGATTAAGAGTAGATAAAAAATCTAATACTATTGAAGTAAAAGACTTTATGGAACTATTAGATGTACACGATAACTTCAATATTCCAATTATCCATTACAGAATTAGTAAGTATATGTCTGTATTCATAGTTAAGAATAATGATGATATTTATTATAGCATCATGAAAAGTGATGATTACGAATAGTTTACAGTGTAAATGACAATTATTTTACATTCATGTATACATTTGTAAAAATTGGTTATATAATTACAATAGAAATAAAGGAGAATAGAAAAAATGAAAAATAATAAAAAAATGTTACAATTATTTACTGTAGTTGCATTATTCATTGCTGTAGTTGGTATTTCAGTAGGTTTTGCAGCTATGTCTACATCTTTAGAAATTGCTGGTACTGCAAAGGTTGTTCCTGCAACTTGGGACATCAAATTTACTGCTAATACATTTAGCGCAAACGGAACAGGAGCTTATAAGACTTTAACTCCAACAATGACAAATACTGCATTTACAGGTTATGATGTTGTAGTTACTAAACCTGGTGATAAAGGGACTTATACTATAACTGTTAAAAATAATGGTACTATTGATGCTAAAGTTTCAACTGTATCTTTAGGAGATGCATTAAATGTTACTGCTGCTTCTAGTGAAGATGAAGCTATAATCAGAGCAAATATTGATTATACTGTTACTTGGGCAGACGGATCTCAAATTACTGCTGGTAATGAATTAGCTGCTGGTGAATCAAAAGATATTTTAATTACTGTACAATATGATGGAGATGCTACTCAATTACCTTCAGGAAATGCTACTATTACTGGTAGAGATTTAACTGTATTATTCGTACAAAAGTAATTTAATAGAAGATGGATTTATCCATCTTTTTTTTATGTGTAAATATATAGTATAAATAAATAGAATAGTGATAGAATGGGAAATCATAAGAAGTTATATAAGTATTTATGGCTTAATCTATTATTTGTATTTGTACTACCAGTAGTTTTAATTTCCGTTGTTTTTTCAGCTTTATCTACATCTTTATCTATAAATGGTATAGCAATGTTTAAACCTGTTGGTATGATACTTGTATGTCTAATGAACCTAATGATTCTACTTTAGTTAATAATATTAGTTTTTCTCATACTCATGAAACAATTAATATATCTGCTAATTTACCTACAACTAATGCATCTGACATGAAGAGAGTGTTTGCTGGTTGTACTAGTATAACTGAAATTGATGTTTCAGGTGTTGATACATCTAATGTTAGAAGTATGTATTTGATGTTTAGAAAAGGTTCTAAAGTAACTGATGTTGATTTAAGTAGTTTTGATACTAGTAATGTTGAAAACATGCTTGGTATATTCACAGCTGCAACAGGAATTAAGACTGTAACTTTTGGTGAGAACTTTGATACTACGAAAGTACACAATTATTCAAATATGTTCAATGGTGCAACAGCTTTAACAACTATTAATGCTAGATTTGATTTTAATATTACTAGTGATGCAATTGCCAATAAAGTGTTCTATAACAATTCAAAACTAGTAGGTGCTAAAGGAACAACATATGCTACTAATTATAGTTCATCCCATACAAATGGTGAAACACCTGAATCATCTGTAACAATTACACAGGAACATTTAATACAACTGTTACATTCGGTGCATCTATAAATGGCAATGGTTCTCCAATGAGATATGCTAAGAAATTAGAGTTATCTAATATGTATATTAAACTTGGTAAAATGGAAGAATTAAATAACTAACTATCAACTAGTTAGTTATTTTTTTATTGAAACTTGATTTTTTTTAAATAATATTATATTATTTACTTGACGTTTTACAAAGTTTCAAGGACCTACATGAGAAAAAATGTAGCTTTTTGCGTGTGGGAAAAAGAAAGGAGGATAGTAATTCCTTGAGATTTTAAGATGTCAAATTTATGGAGGATTTATGAGTTTTATCATAGTTAAAGATTTAAATAAAACATTTAAAGTTTTAAAACGTGATAGTGGTCTTATAAATGCTATGAAAACATTATTCAAGAGAGAATATAAATATATTAATGCAGTCGATAATGTGTCTTTTACCATTAAAAAAGGTGAAATAGTAGCATATATAGGACCTAATGGAGCAGGAAAATCCACAACTATTAAAATGCTAACAGGTATTTTAAAGCCTGATTCAGGAGAAATCAGTGTTGATGGATTCGATCCCTTTAAAGATAGAAGCAAATATGTCAAAAACATTGGAGTTGTATTTGGTCAAAAGTCTCAACTATGGTGGGATATACCAGTTGAAGATTCATATTTAATCCTTAAAGAAATCTATAGAATAAGTGATAAAGATTTTAATAAGAGATTAAATGAACTAGTGAAATTGTTAGATTTAAGCGATTTCATTAAAACTCCTTTAAGACAATTAAGTTTAGGACAAAGAATGCGCTGCGAGATTGCTGCATCATTACTTCATAACCCTAAAGTTTTATTTCTTGATGAACCAACTATTGGTTTAGATGCTGTATCAAAGATACAAGTTAGAAATTTTATTAAAGAAATAAACAAAAAAGATAAAGTTACTATTATATTAACCTCTCATGATATGTCAGATATTGAAGCTTTAACTAACAGAGTTATTGTAATAGGACACGGAAAGAAGTTATTTGATGGTACTTTTGATGACATCAAAAAGAAATTCGAAAAAACAAAAAAGGTAGAGATTATCTTTAATGAATTAGATAAACTACCGACAATTAAAAAAGTAAATTTAATAAATAGAACAAGTACTAAAGTTTTACTTGATTTAGATATGTCTTGTAATACTGTTTCTAGTGTTATAAGAGAGTATTCTAAAGTATGTGAAATTGAAGATGTAAATATTATTCCTACTGATATAGATAATGTAATAGTTAATCTATACAAGGAATATGATTTATGAGTGGATATTTAACATTTTTTAAGAGTGAATTATTAGTTCAATTACAATATAGAGCATCAGCTATAGCAGGATTAGTTACTCAATTCTTTTGGGGAATGATTTATGCTTTAGTTTATACAGCTTTTTATAATTATAATCATATAGATAGTATTAATATAGCTCAATTAATGAGTTATGTATGGTTGAATCAAGCGTTTATTAGAATAATATATTTAAATGATAAAGATCCATTTATAGTTGATCAAATTAAAACAGGAACTGTAGCTTATGAATTATGTAAGCCATATGATTTATACAGTTGGTGGTATTTAAAATTACTTGCTAGACGTTATGCAGCTACTGCATTAAGATGTTTGCCAATTATTATTGTTGCCTTCTTTTTACCATCTCCATATGGATTATCATTACCTGCATCTCCTATGTATTTATTGTTATTCGTACTTACACTTATATTAGGTTCTTTTCTTATAACAACAATCAATATGATTGTTCAAACAATAACATTTTATACATATCAAGATAAAGGTATATCAAGTATAGTTTATTCAATAGGTGGATTATTAGGTGGCTTTTGCATACCTTTACCACTTATGCCTGATTTTGTTTTAAAAATAGCTAATGTATTACCTTTTAGATATATAGGTGATTTACCATTTAGATTATATTCAGCTAATATTGATTATGCATATGGTTTTCAATGCATTCTAATTCAAATTGCATGGATAGTAGTATTATTTATAATAGGCAAACTATTAATGAAATTATCATTAAAGAAAGTATCTATTCAAGGGGGCTAATATGAGATTGTTTTTTAAGTATTTAGCCTTACATTTAAAGATAGAATTAGAATACAAATCATCTTTTATAATGACCATTCTTGCACAAGTATTTTATATATTAGCTGAATTAATTACTATTATTGCAGTTATAGCTAAATTTGAGTTATTTGATATGTATAGTATATATGAAGTACTATTTAATTTCTCAGTTCTTTGGTTTGGTTATGCTTGCATGGAATTTATATTTAGAGGATTTGATTTATTCTCTCAATTAATTGTATCAGGTGATTTTGATATCTTATTAATTAGACCTAGATCTTTATTTATACAAATAGTAGGGTCAAAAATAGGATATGAAAAAATAGGTAGATTAATTGTTATAACAGGATTATTTATATATACAATAGCTCATTTAATAACTAATTGGACTATATTAAAAGCATTGTTATTATTATTTGTATTAATTGGTGTATGTGCAATGTATTTAGCTATATTCATATTTGGAGCAGCTTTATCATTTGTAACAATTCAAGGACTTGAAGCAATAAATATATTTTCATCAGGTTCAAGACAAGTAGGTCAATATCCAATGCAAATATATCATAAAGCAGTTATCTGGGTATTCACATTTGTTATTCCGTTAACTGTAGTTAATTATTATCCACTTGATTATTTATTAGATAGAACAACAAATATAGCATATGTATTTATGCCACTTTTAACATTTATATTATTTATATTAAGTTTAATAGCATTTAGATTTGGAGTAAAAAAATATACTAGTACTGGTTCATAGAGTAGAGATCATTCTTTACTCTTTTTTATTTACTTTGATATAACTATAATTATGTAAATGTAGTTTACAAAATATTAAAATCTATTAGATAATATACTAGAGGTGTAGTTATGTTAAGAATAAATGATAAGAAAGCGTTTAGAGATTTAATTGTTGAAAAAGTGAAAAAAGTCCCAGAAGGACAAAAACTTCATATTGATAAAAATATAATGGAAGAATTGTTATTTGATACATTTACTTGTAATGAAGAAAAAGGAAACTTCTTTAAATTACCAGTTTGGTCTGGAGAGTTCTTAAAAAAGATAGACTTAAGTGAAATATCATTTGAAGATGTTGCATGGTCTTTGTATGAATTATATAGGGATTTCCCTTTTGAAGAATTTCAACAAAAAATGGATGAAAACTTTTTATCTTTAGTTAGTTTAGGAATGATAGAAAACGCTTTTAAAGAAACAGGTTGTGAAAATATTAACTACAGTGGAACAAATGTTAATATTGATTTTCATAAATCATTTGAATATAAAACTTTAAATCAAGTAAGAATAACTAATTGTAATTTTGCTGGTGTTGATCTATCTAAGAGTAATATGAGTGAAATTAAAATTATTTCAACATGTGATTTATCAGATTCTAATATTAAGTTATCTCCTGATAATTTGGAAAATAATGCATTTTTTTGGAGTTCTAATTTTACAAATATCGATTTGAGTTCATTTTCAGCTAAAGCCGAAAATATAATTGGTGATAAAGATGTTTTTTCTGCTGATTGTAATCTTACTAATTCTAAGCTTAATATAACTTTCGACGAAAATGATATGTTTTGGCATGATAGTAAATTTGACAATAAGGGATTCTTTTGGGAATTTTATAAAAATATAACAGGTTGTTATTTAAATGGAAAATTAGTTACTGGAGAAAGTATCGATCAAGAGACTGCTGAATATGAGGATTATAAAAATAGTTTATTAACCTCATTGTCTAATGATTTAGATGAACAAATTGATTCTTCAGATGAAACTAAAAGTCCTAAATCTAAATAATATAAAAGACTGGTTAATACCAGCCTTTTTCATTTAATGAAATAAGAATAAATGATATAATATCATTAAGAATGAGGTAATAAATTCATGAATGATGAAATTAAAAATATTTTAAATAAGATTATTGAAACAGGATACCAAGCATATGTAGTAGGTGGCTATGTAAGAGATTATTTATTAGGTATAGAATCTTTTGATGTAGATATTGCAACTAATGC
>JAIKYM010000049.1 GCA_024683115.1 Bacilli bacterium | reverse complement strand
TAATTATTGATTTAAATACAACACTTGGTTCATATGCTGCCAAGGTGTTAGATAAAGCTAATGAAGTAATAGATGATATTATAGAGAAGTGTAGTAAAAAGGAAGAGTTTATTTCTAAACAAACCCAAGTTATTATTAATTATATTAAGAATACTTATAAAGATGTAGGAGATCATCCTTGGGAAGATGAAAATATAGTTATAAGACATAAGAGTAATAAGAAGTGGTATGCATTACTCATGGTTGTAAGTGAAAGTAAGTTTAAAAGTGAATCTTCAAAAGAAGTAGAAGTTCTTAATTTAAAATCTAGTTATCCTAAAGATATTATAGATAATAAAAATATATTTCCTGCCTATCATATGAGTAAGAAGAATTGGATATCTATAATACTAGATGGAAATTTAGCTAATGAGATAATCTATTCTTTAATTGATATGAGTTATGAATTAACAAAATAAAAAAGATATTCGTTTGAATATCTTTTATTGTTCTTGATACCAAGCTGTATCAACCCTAATATTAGTTGAAACTGGCATTGGATTTGGTAGTGGGAAGTTAACTAGAAGTGGTACTTTAAATGCTGTACCAAATACTAATCCCATACCTGGATGCAATGTCTTAATCTTTTCAATTGTCTCATCAGTAACATTTGATGAAATACCTTTAACAATATTTAAATCATCTGGATAGAATAATCTAAATACTATAAAGTTAGAACATTGAGATAGAGCAGTCTTAGATAACTCATTTGGTCTTTGAGTAATGAATCCTAAGATAGTTCCATACTTACGACCTTCCTTAGTGATACGGTCGAATATGTTATAACCTAATACTTCGCCATCTTTATCGTTTTGAACATATCTATGCGCTTCTTCTAGTATTATATGGATTGGGAATGAACCACGTGATTCTAGTTCAGTAGTAAATTCGAAGAATAGTTTTGAATATATCTTAGTAATACATTTAGCAAATCTATCACTTAGATATGATAAGTTAACATCTATTAATTGAGCAGGTTCATTTGTATCAACTGTTGAGAAGAATTGATGTATGTAATCTGCTTTAGTTATATATGTTGGATAATCAAAGTATTGTGCATCAGATGAATTAATTAAATTTAATAATCTTGATTTTAATACATTATTTTTATCATATACAGCTTCTGATGTGAATGCACCTTCGTTAATTAATGAGAACTCTAATGCATAGTAAATATCAGATAAGTTATATGTTAAGTTTTCTTCTAATTGAATAGCATCCATATCAACTTTAGTTCTTTGTTGTAAGAAATCTATTACATAATTTAAAGCATTAATCTTACCTTGATCATCGATATTTAAACATTGTCTAAGTGTTCTATCATAACCAGGTTGCCTAATTAATGAATTTAAACTAAGAGTAGGAGTATTATATGTAGTTAATACAGATATTACTTGATCTCTTAATTGGTTAGGAGACTTACCTGATGATAATATATCTAGACATGTCTTAGCTATAATATTATCTTTATATTGATTTACTTTAGGATCGTTTGATTTAAATACTTTTACTAATTCTAATGCTTGAGCAAGTACAGGTACTTGAGATGCTGAGTCAGCACCAAGTAAGATAGCTAAATCATCTACACTTAATAACCAAGCAGGAATAGTAACTAATTCTGAGTTACCGAATACTTTTTGAGTAGTAAACTTTTTAAAATGTAATCCAGGGAATTTTTCCATTTCATTAAATGTATCATAGTATTCACCATATACATCGAATAATACCATGTGTGCATTCTTAGGTACATCCTTTGTAGATGCAAAGAATACATTTTGGAATAATCTTGCTAGACCGCAGGATTTACCTGAACCAGTATTACCGATAATAGCAAAGTGGTTAGCAAAGAATTCATTTAATGAAGAAGTTACTAAGTAATCTTTATAAATAGGTGAAGTACCAATTAGTAAGTTTTCTTTATTCATGTAATCTTGAGAACCTAAGATAGATTCTAGTTCTGATTTAAAGATAATTCTTGCAGTAGTCTTCATAGAAGGTTTCTTTAAAACACCATTTGCAAACTTACCATTTATAATTTCGCCAATAAGTTGTATAACTATTTGTCTTGAATCGATACCAACTATTTCTCCAACTATTTTATGTTCTTCTTCTGGGAATACTACATGGTATCCTATGTAATTTGTATCAGCTATTCCTTGTGAGTTAGCTACATATATTTTTGAACTATCAAATCCTAATATTTGTCCAAACATTTCAATCACCCTTTATTCTAATATATATTGTACCATTTATGCTTATTATTTACTAGATATTTTTTTTATGTTATAATTACGATTTGTAAGAAGTGATAAGATGAAAAATAAACGTATTAATAGGTATGTAGTTAACTTTATTACTATATTTTCAATTTTGTTTTCAGTAGAGATGATATTCAGAGCTATTTCTGAATTACCATTGTTTGAATTAAATGTTATAAGAATAATGTTTGGTAATTTAATATTAAGTTCAATCTTTGCTTTTTTTGTGTCTTTATTTAAATATAAAGTAGGTAAAGTAGTAACTTTTATTATATGTTTGGTTACATCAATTTATTCTTGGGCTCAATTAGGATTCAATAACTTCCTAGGAGTATATATATCTTTACAAAATGCATCTCAAGGAGCAGCAGTTAAAGATTATGTAAAAGATTTCTTTGCAAGTTTTAAAGGTGAATATTATTTATGCTTTGTACCTATATTCTTATTCTTATTATATTTAATAATATTCTCTAAGAGATTTAATGAAACAAGAAAACTACAATTTAAAGATAATTTATTATTCTCTTTATTAATAATATCTTTATGTTGTAATGTTTATTATCTATCAATTAGTAATAAATATTTTGAAAATAAATATTCAACTACAAGTAATAAAGAATTATTTATGCATGTATCTAACCAATCTCAATCAATTGGTGCATTTGGTACATCTGTATTTGGTATTCTAGATTTTAGAACATATCTATTTGGTAATGCTGTTGAAATAGATGAAGATGTAGAATTTGTTAATGATGAAGTAGAAGATAAAGAGGTAAATGAAAATACTCGTTATATAAGTGATATTGCATGGCAAGAATTAATTAAGAATACTACAAATGAAAAATATAATAAGTTAAATAATTATTTTATTAATCAACCTATTACTGATAAGAATGAGTATTCAGGTATGTTTGAAGGGAAAAATGTTATATTCATTTTAATGGAATCTGTTAATGATATTATCTTAGAATATCCTGAGTATTATCCTAACTTTAATAAGATGGCTACAGAAGGATGGAATTATACTAATAATTATTCACCTAGAAATGCCTGTGCAACTTTAAATAATGAGTTCTCTGGTATGACATCTTTATACTCAATACATTCATTATGTACTGCTAAGAAGTATAGAAATAATTCATATCCAGAATCTGTATTTGGTGTATTTAATAATGCAGGTTATACTACATTCTCATCTCATAATTACACTGAGGCTTATTATCCACGTAAATCAATTCATACTAATATGGGATCTCAAGAATACTATGGTGTTCAAAAGTTAGGTATTCCATATTCTAATGAATATATTAACTGGTCTGGTGACGATGACTTCATGGAAGCTATTCTTAAGATAATAGATAAGAAGACTGAAAATAGTGATCAACCATTTATGACATGGTTAACTACTGTATCATCTCATCAACCATATTCAGTAGATTCTATTCAAGGTAATAAGTATTGGTCTATGACTAATAAAACTAATTTACCATATGATGTAAGAAGATTTATGTCTAAGGTTAAAATTCTTGATGATGGTTTAGGTATATTACTTGAAGGGTTAGAAGAAAGAGGAATCCTAGAAGATACAGTAATAGTTTTATATGGTGATCATTATCCATATGGAATATCTAAAGATCATTTAAATAAAGCTTTATCTTACAATACATCAACTGATATGAATGCTGAACAAGTACCTCTAGTTATTTATAATCCTACACTAGAACCAAGAGTAATTGAAGATTATACATACTATGTTAATATTCTACCAACAGTATTTAACATGATGGGAGTAGAGTATGATCCTAGATTATACATGGGAACAGATATGAACTCTGAAGATTTTGAATCTATGGTAGTATTTGCAGATGGTTCGTGGAAGAATGAATATGTATATTTCAATGCTTCAACTAATAAGGTTAAGACTTATAAAGAAGGATTAACTGATGAAGATATATCTAAAATAAATAGTAGAATTAATTCTAAGAATAAGATATCTGAACTTGCTATTTCTACTAATTACTTTAGTTATCTAGAAAAGAACTTAACTAAGATTAAAGAAAAATTATCTGAACAAACTATGTGTTTAGATTCTGATAAACAAGCTTATATAGATGGAACATATCAATCAGATATAAAAATTGAAGATGCTACTGTTGAAATCTTTGATGGTAGTGATGTTGAAGAAGGTTAAAAGGGATTTTTCTCCCTTTTTTCATTTTTATTTGTTATAATAATTTTTGTAGAAACAAGTAGAGGAGAAATAATATGAAGGAAAAAATTAAATATCTTTTATTAATACTATTAGGAGTATTTATTGGTTTTGTATTAACTGTTATATTACTTCCTAAGAAAGTATCTAAATTAAGTGATGGATCAGAAGAGGTTGTTAATGCAGGAAGTGTTAGAGTATCTGCTAACCAATACTATAGTAAATTAAAGTCAGAGGATTCATTAAATATCTTACTTAGACATATTAATCTAGAATTAATTAAAGCTAAGTATCCTAACCAAGAAGAAGAAGCTAAGAAGTTTGCTGAAAAGAATTATGAAACATTTAAACAGTCATATGAAATGTATGGTATGAATGAAAAAGATGCTTTATCTCAATATGGATATAGATCTAAAGAGGATTTCATGCAATATATATCAGAAGATTATTATATTAATAAATATGTTGAAGACACATTAGGTAGTAGAGTTAATGAAGAAGAACTTAAACAAAAATACATTGAGACTTACTTCCCAACTAAACATATTGTAATATTCTCAAGTTCAAGTAGTAAAAATGATTTATCTAAGATTAAGAAGGCATTAAAGACTAAGAAGTTAAGCGATGTATTAAGAACTTATACATCTACACCTTACAATGAATTAGATATTGATTTTGTAACAACTACATATGGGGAAGATATCGTAAATAAAGTTAAATTATTAAATGCAAATGAAACATCAGCTATTTCTTCAAATGATACATTTGGTAATTATTTTATCTATGTAGAATCTGTTGAAGAATCACAAGACTTCGCAACAGTTAAGAGCAACATGTTATCAGCTGAACTAGAAAAAATGGAACAAGAAGATCCTTATATCGTTTATAAGGTTATGATAGACTTACAAAAAGAGAATAATATTGATTTCAAAGATGAAGTATTAAAGGGAAAATACGAAGAATACGTAAAGGAATATTATAAGTAATATGGAAAGAAAGTTAATAATAAAGGGGCACGATAAAAATCCATTTGTTAAGTTTTGGAATTGGGGATGGGGAATATATTATAAGAACACAGAATTTTGGAACTATGTAATAGTAGGTCTATTAACTACTGTAGTTGCTTTATTTGTATATTTCTTAGTTACTAGAACATTCTTGGATATAAATGTTCCAATTCAATTACAAATAGCTAATTTTTTATCTTGGTTTGCAGCCTTGATATTTGCATATGTAACAAATAGAATATTTGTTTTTAAAAGTAAAAATAAAAATATATTTTCAGAAATAGTTAAGTTTACTGGTGCTCGTATTGCTAGTTTACTAATGGATATGTTTACTATGTTTATTATAGTAACAGTATTATCTCAAAGTGATATTATTGGTAAGATAGCAAGTCAAATAGTAGTTACTGTAGCTAACTATTTCTTAGCTAAATTATTTGTATTTAAAAAGTAGGTTATTAAACCTACTTTTATTATTCATTAGTTACTAAACTATTAATGTCTTTTTCTGTTAACATGATTGGATTATCATCGTCAACAGGAACCATTGAAGAGTTGAAACTATCATTTATTTCAAGAATCTTATCAATTATCTTTGTTAATTCTTCTTGAGCTTCTTTGAATTCTTCTTCAGTTTTAGCTTCGTTAATTTTTAGCTCTTGAACATCTATTTGATCATTGAATTCATCTACAGCATTTTTTACTGCTATATATTGATCTCTATGATTAGTCCAAGCGTTTTGTAATAAATTATGTGCTGCATTTCTTGATTCTTCTAAAACATTATATTCCATATGTTCACATCCTTATAATAAAATTATATCATAGTTAAAAGGGATGTAAATTGATTTTAAATTTTTCTTTATCGATTATGTAAAAAATATGTTATAATCAATTTATATATGATGTTTATATTGAAAGAGGTTATATAAATATGGCAAAAAGAAAAAATGAATATGTAGAATCAAATGTAGATATATTAGACTTAGATAGTTGTATTATAAAGTTATTTAAAGATAACAATATAAACACTGTTGGTGAGGTATGGGTACAAACTAGAAAATCTCTTAAGGGATTAGGATTGAAGGACTCAGAGATTAAACAAGTAATTATCAAATTACAATTATTAGGATTAGACTTAAACAAGAAAATATATAGTTAATATATATTTTTTTTATTTTTGCTAGTATTTTCATTGTTATTTTGGTATACTTATATTAAGTTTTAAGATAGGGAAGTGAGTCTTGTGGAATACAAAGATTTAAGTGTACCAGTAAATATGATTGATAAAGACGCAGTTAGTTATCTAATTGACTTATTAATGGAATCTGGCAACTATACAGAAGGTTTCTATTCAATGGCATCAGAGGATGCTAATAATATAAGTCCTGTTGACTACGAAAAAGAAGAACAATTTGTTAATAAGACTCTACAATCTGCTATTTTAGTTAAAGATAGACAATCTATCATGGACTTAGCTGGATTATCTTCTCTTGAAGAACTATATAGAGAAATTAAGACTAATCCTGACTTTAGTGAGAATATTAAGGGATACTTAAAAGATACTATCTATTCTGAAGATGGTAAGTATTATAACTTAAATTCTAAGTATATGTTCCCTAATGTGGAAGAACTAAAGATGAAGGGTGATGTAGCTTATAGAATTATAGTTAATTCTAATGCATCTAATTATTTTGATGTAGTAAGTGCTATATATACTGATTTCGTTAACAATGACATTCCATTTAAGATGCATGTTAGAATGATAAATGATAATAATAACTTTGGATATACTGATCCAATAGTTTTATATACAAGTGAAGAAGAACTAAATAGAACTTGTGATGCTTTAAAGGAAATCTTAACTGAATTAAGTGATAAGATTTCTAGACCAGATGAAAAACTTGGACATAACTGGTTTGATTTATTTAGTACTATAGAAGTTAAAGAAGTAAAAGGTAAATATGTATCCTCTTTAGATGAAATATTATTTGCTATTGAAAATGCTTTAGATTACTATTTAGAAAGTTATATTAAGAGTTCCCCAGAGTTTGGTGAATATGAAAGCACTTGGGAAGGAAGAAAGAAAGCCTTAAACTTTATTAAGGAAAAAGCTGGTCAAGTAGAAATAGATAATATAGTAGAAGGTATTATGTTATACCTTAAAGAAAAGAATTATAACTTAGATAATATTTATGAATTAGAATCTAATAATAAAGTAAAAGAAGAAGTAGTACAACCTGTTACTGAGTTAGCACCAATTGAAGCTGTTACTTCAGTTGTACCTACTGATGAACAAGTATTAGAGTTATCAGTAGAATCTGAACCTTATACTGAAGAAGTAGATGAACATAAATATGATATTTATGAAGATGATGAAAGAATTAAGAGTGAATTTTTAAAGGATGAGTTCTTTGCTGGATTTGATAATGAAGATGATGATAAGGTAGCAGTTATGCCTACTGTTGAACCAGTACAAAATAATGCGCCAACTCCTGAAGATTCTCCAATGGAACCAGTACAAACTATTGAGCCAATGGTAGAACCAATTGAGCAAGAAGCACCAGTTGAAAATCTACAACCTGATGAACAAACTCCTGAAGTTCCTCCAATGGAACCAGTTGTAGAAGAACCTATTATTCCTCAACATACTATTGAAGATTTATTAGGTGCTACTCAAGAGATTAAAGTTGAAGAACCAGTAGAGTCTGAATCATTTGATTATGTTGATGATACAAAGGTTGAACCTAGTGAACAATCTGTTTCTGAAGTATCTTCTAATCAAGAACCAGAACTTTCTGTATCATATGTTGATTTATCTGAAACACAACAAATAAATAATTTAGTTGATTTAATTAAAGAAAATACTAAAGAAATTCCAACTGTTTCTGCTGAAGAAGTAGAAACTGAACCAGTTGAAGAAGCTGAAACTAAAACATTTGATGATGTTAAGAAACAATCTGCTCAACCAATTATTGAAGGATATTCTGAAGTAGATCCTAAAGAATTTATCAAGGTTGATGTTGAAGGTGAAGATGAAGTTGAAGCAAATCTTGGTAATAACTATGGAAATGGTAATACTGGTGAAATTGATATTAAACCAATTACTGGCAGTGCTGAAGTTATGACTGATGAAGAAGCATATAATTTAACTAGTAGTATTTATGAACAAGGTAAGATTGAGGGATTACTTGGTGAATATACTGGTATAATTAGCGCAGAAGATGCTGCTGCTGATATAGTTATAGATCAAGCTGGTAATACAACTAAGTTAATTGATTATATCAAAGTTGAAAATCTAATTGCTAAGGTACCTGTTGATAAAGATTTCGTTGATATTGAAGATGATAAGATGAAAGGTATAGACTTTATTCAAAAGTATGTTATTCCTCAATTAAAGAATAATACTGCTGATAGAGTATTAACTATCGATGATATCTTAGATAATTATAGTAAGACAGTTGCTGAAGAAAAGCCTAAGAAAAAAGGATTCTTTGCTAGATTATTCCATAGATAAGATAAACCTATAACATTGTTATAGGTTTTTTTATTATCTTTTATTTGATTTAATATGATATAATTAAAGATGGTGATTGTAATGAATACTTATATGGGTAAGGAATTAATGGTTAATCCAAGTGATTATGTACTTTTAGATATTGAGACAACTGGCTTAAAACCAACTGAAGCAGAGATAACTGAAATAGCTGCTTATAAAGTAAGAGATAATAAAGTTGTTGATACATATCAATCATTAATAAAAATAAATGGGACTATACCTGAAAATATTATTAATATTACTCATATAACTAATGATATGTTAGTTGATCAAAGACCTATTGAAGTAGTATTAAAAGAATTTAAGGAATTCTTAGGAAATGATATTATTCTAGGGCATAACATAACATTTGATATTGGTTTCTTAACTCATTATTCATTTGTATGTTTTGGTGAATACATGCTAAATGATTATGTAGATACATTAAGAATAGCTAGACAAGTATTAGGTTATAAAGTACCTAATCATAAACTACAAACTTTAAGTGAATACTATCATTTAGATACAGAAGGTGAACATCGTGCTTTAAAGGATGTTGATCTTAATTATGTTGTTTATAATAAGATATTAGAGGAATCTAATGAAAGAGTCTAGGCTATATAGAATTGTTAGACCTTTAATTAAAATATTCGTTAAGTTATTTCATAGACCTACTTATATAGGATTAGATAATATTCCTTCATCTGGTAAGATAATACTTGCTGGGACTCATACACATATGCATGATTGTATATTATTAATTAGTTCAACTAAAAGACCAATTCATTTTTTAGCTAAAAAAGAACTATTTAAGTTTCCAACAGGTTTAATCATGAAACATATGGGATTAATACCTGTAGATAGATCTAGAAAGTCACCTGAAAGCATAATAGAAGCCAAGAAGTATTTAGATGATGATAAGGTTGTATTAATATTTCCAGAAGGAACATTAGAGAAAGAAAAGGGAAAACTATTACCATTTAAGATGGGTGCAGTAAAGCTAGCATATGATACTAAAACTAATATAATTCCTTTTGCTATATCTGGTAATTATTTTGGTAAAGATTTAACTATTAAGTTTGGTGAACCTTTTAAAGTAAAAGGAAATGATTTAGATAAAGAATTAGATAGATTAAAAGATACAATAGAAGATTTAAGGAAGTGATTCTAATGAAGATGCCTTGGTTATATAGAATAGGTAGATTCTTACTTGGTCCATTTTTTATGTGGTATTATAATCCAAAAGTAATTGGAAAAGAGAATATACCTAAAGAAGGTCAAATAATCATAGCTGGTAATCATAAGCATTTATATGATCAATGTATGACAATAGTTGTATGTAAAAGATTCATAAAGTATATGGCTAAGAAAGAATACTTTGATAGTTGGAAGACTAGATGGTTCTTTAAGGGTGTAGGTTGTATATCAGTTAATAGACAAGTAAAAGACAATGGATCTAAAGAAGAAGCTATAGAACACTTAAAGAAGGGTGGAGCTATAGGTATATTCCCAGAAGGAACAAGAAATAAAACAGATAAGTTCTTACTTGAGTTTAAGTTTGGAGCAGTTTCGATGGCCCAAAAGACTGATGCTATGATTGTTCCATTTGGTATAACAGGTGATTACAAATTTAGATCTAAGAACCTTATTATTAGATATGGTAAACCATTTAAAGTTGGCGATATGTCTTTAGTAGAAGCTAATGATAAACTATACCATGAAGTAGAAAAACTAATGAAACAAAATCTTAAAGAAGGAAAGCATAAATAGAGTAAAGTTTATGCTTTTTAATATTTATAAATAAGTATATAAGTTTTATATATGATACAATTAATATGATAGTAGAAAGGGATTAGATAAAATGAAAAAGAAAATTAAAAAAGATAATGTATTAGCCTTAATACTAGCAATATTATTTGTTCCAGTTGTTTTAACAATAGTTTTAATATTGGATTGGGATCCAAATAACGCTGTTATTATGTGTTCTATAATTGGAGTAATTTGGTTATTTGCTATATTAATTATAGTATTTGAGTTAATAGCAGCTAAAAAACATCCAAATCCATATCCATTGTTTTACTTAATTTATTATGATGATTTAATTAAGTATTTAAGAGGTGAGGAGTTATTTAGTTTAGATAATAAACTAGAAGCTGGTTTCCATTTATATATTTATCAAGGAATTGAAAAGAATGAATTACAAGCTTGGTACTTTACAAATTCAAATTTTGAAGATGAAAGAGTAAAAGGTAATAAGTATTATTTCAATAAGGAAGAGTTTGATTCTTTAGATGCTTTAATTAATAATAAGATTCCTTATTTCGATGGAGCTATTTTAATTGAAATATGTGATTTGGGTAGTGTAAGTCTTGATGAATATAAGAAGAGCCATCCTGAATTAAATGTTGAAGAGTATATCGAAAAACTAAACAGTCAATTGCAATAATCATCCCATTTTGGGGTGATTTTTTATTGTAAAAATAAGTATTATTACTTATGTAATATAAATATGATATAATTATACTTGTGAGGAGGATAACATTATGGGATTATTCGATTTTAGACTTCTAAGTTTTATTGGTATAAAAATACCTCCTAAAGCACCTTGGAAGAAATATTATGATAGAAAACACATGAAGATTAGATTACAAGATGAGAATATCTATGATTATCTATTAAAGAAGATTAATAAATATGATTACCACGATAATATAGCATTAACTTATTTTGGTACGCATATTAAATATAAAGATTTCATTAAAAAGATTGATGATGTAGCTGATAAATTCTTAACAATGGGTGTTAAGAAATTTGATATTGTTACAATATTATCAGCTAATGTACCTGAAGCTATTATTGCCTTCTATGCATTAAATAAGATAGGTGCAGTAGCTAACATGTTACATCCTTTGTTATCACAAAATGAGATTAAGAATGCTCTTAATACATATGAAACAAAATATTTAATAGCATTAGATATAACAATTAAGAATGTTAATGCCATTATTAAGCAAACAAAGGTAGAAAGAGTAATAATTATATCTCCAGCTAATTCTATGAATATATTCATGAAGATAGGTTATTATTTCAAATCTCGTGATAAACAATTTAAGGGACATTTAGATAAGAATTTATACATGAAATGGTCTAAGTTCTTAAGATATAGAAAACATGATATTTACTATGATAAAACACCACTTAAGGATGAACCTGCATTGATCTTACAATCAGGTGGATCAACTGGTGTACCTAAAGGTATAGTTTTATCAAATGGTAACATTAATGCTTCTACTATAGCTGCATTAAATGCTTATCCTGATTTATGTAAGGAAGATAGAATACTTGGCATCATGCCTATATTCCATGGATTTGGTCTAGAAGTATCTATTAATGATGCACTATGTGTTGGAGCAGAGATAGTTATTATTCCTACATTTAAAGCTGATACATTCCATGAATTATTAATTAAGCATAAACCAACAGTTTTAGTTGGAGTTCCAACTTTATTTGAAGCTTTAACTAAGAATGAACATATGGATGATGTTGATTTATCAAGATTAAAATATGTTATTGGTGGTGGAGATACTTTAAGTAAACAAAGAGTAGAAAAGATTAATGAATTCTTACATCAACACGGAGCAAGAACTAATATGATTCAAGGTTATGGATTAACTGAAGCAGTAGCTGCTTGTTGTGTTGACTTAAGAGATTTATCACACCCAGGAACAATTGGTATTCCTTGGCCTGGTGTTTACTTAGGTATATTTAAACCTAACACAGATGAAAGAATGCCATATGGTGAAGATGGTGAAATCTGTGTATGTGGCCCAACAGTAATGTTAGGTTATTACAATAATGAAGCAGAAACTAATTTAACTCTAAGACATCACAAAGATGGTAATATTTGGTTACATACTGGTGATATAGGATCTATGGATGAAGATGGTTTTGTTACATATAAACAAAGACTTAAACGTATGATTGTTTCATCAGGTTATAATGTATATCCTTCGCAAATTGAAGAAGTACTTGAAAGTCACGATGCAGTTGAAGCAGCATCAGTTATTGGTATTCCACATCCATATAAGATGGAAGTGCCTAAAGCATTTATAGTATTGAAAAAAGGATATACATTTGATGATAATTTAAAGAATGAATTAATAGCACACTGCAAAAAGAATTTAGCAGTTTATTCAGTACCTAAAGAATATGAAGTGCTTGATAAATTACCTAAGACATTAATAGGTAAAGTAGATTTTAAGAAATTAAAAGAAGATGCGGTTAAGGAAATGAGAGAAAACAATGGCAAGAATTAATTCAAAGAGAATCAAAATTGGTGGAATGACTCAATTAATGATAGATCTTAAACCACGTAGATGTGATGCAGATGTATTTATTAACACACCAATTGATGTAACTAATTTAGTTGATTATATTAATAAAAGAAAAGTAAAAGGAGATAAGATAACATATTTCCATGCGTTCTTATTAGCTTTAGCTAAGACAATATATAATAGACCTAAGCTTAATAGATATGTTAAGAATAGACATATGTATGAACATACAAATGTATCTATATCATTTGTTGCTAAAGTAGAATTTGAAGATGATTCTGAAGAAGTAATGATTATAGTTGATGTTGCTCCTGATGATAATATAGATACTATATCTAAAAAGATTAAAGATAAAATAGATCTATTAAGAAGTAAGAAGATGGAATTAAAGGGTGCCAATGGTGTACTTGATACATTAGGTAAATTACCTAATTTAATAAGAGTTCCTTTAGTAGGCACTTTAAAATGGATGGATGATAAAGGCATCCTACCTAAGAGCTTACAAGAGGATGATATATACTTCTCATCAGCTATAGTAACGGATCTAGGTACATTTAAATCTGATAGTATTTATCATAATAATACAAACTTTGGAACTGCATCATCTATTACATCTATAAGTGTTATTAAAGATGATGAAAAAATAGTGGATGGTAAAGAAGTAAAGTATAAATCATGTAAGTTTGGTATAAACTTTGATGAAAGAATAGCAGATGGTTTTTATATGATCAAGGCTTTTAAGATTCTTGAATATATATTAGAAAATCCTAAATTATTAGAAGAAAGAGCAGATTCACCTGTTGAAATACCTAATAAATAGTTTTATAATAACAAGCACGAAGAAAGGAGAGGTTGATTATTATCAATCTCTTTTTGTTTAAAGGATGATTATATGGCTACTGAATTAATTGAAGGAGTTCAAATTCTTAGAACATATCTAGGTATAGAACATTCTTATGTACAAGATATATATGGTACTTTATATGATAGAGAGACAATTGAATTATATATATTTTTACCAGCAGATGAATCAGAAGATCAGGTTGAAGATTTATATATGAATGTTGTAACAGGTGATAAATTTGCTTTTGATGATAAAGGTCATATATTTCCATTGAAAACCAATAAAAGAGAAATGCTAGAAATAACAGGATGGCATTCAGTTAAGGATTCTGTTGAAAGTTTATTGCATGTAGTTAGTCCCTTTGTTGATAGGATTGAAAATGGAGAAAATATTATTACTTATTTTTCAGAAATGATTGATGGAATAAATAATGCTGTAGCAAAAAAGGGTACACCAATTCTTCCTATTGAAGAGTTCATTAAATTAGTAAATGGAAAGGAAAATATTTATTTCTTATGTTATGGTAATCCTTTTGATAATCAGTCTAGTCTTCAATGCTTACAAGGTTTCTTAAAGAATAATAAGAAAAAAACTGGAACAAATAAGAACAAGAATTAATAAAACTATTTAAAATAATTAATAATTAATATATAATTTATATAGATAAAGAATGAAGAGAGGTAGTTATGACTATCTCTTTATTTTTTTTAAAAGATTAAGCTAGAAGAAAGGTGAATAATATGAGATTTGATTTAGGAAGAATGAATAAGGCCAAAAAAGAATTAGGGGAAAGCCCAACAGTATTACCAACAACTGAATATGAAGAACCTATTATTGTAAATGATAGATTAGTTGATAAAAATGATATTCATAAAGTTATTGGTACTAAGGGTGATATGTACACTAAGAAGATAATGCATAAAATACTACAAGAAGGTTGTTTAGATCATAACCCAAGACCTAAATATCATGATGATTATCCAAATGCAGAGTATAAGAGATATATAGTTACTAAAAATGGAGAAAGAATAGAGTTAAATGATAATCAACTAGTAGAAGTTGGAAAAAATTCTATAAGAGTTGCTGATATAACTAATCATAAATATAAAACAACAACTGTATTTGTTGATTATCCTAAAGCTAAATATGAAAGATGTGTTAAAATAGAAGAAGGCGAAATAACATTAAGTCCATTAGATGAAATAGAAGAACATGATGGATTTATTAGAATTAAAGTTCCTGCTCATACTTTATCAGTTAATGAAGGTGTAGAATGTACTTATGATTTATCTAAAGGTGAATCACCAATGACAACTCTTAGACCAATAGCAGTTAAGAGTTCATTTGCAGAGATTTTATGGATATATCAATTAAAGAGTAATGACTTAGTTGAATTTGACCAATTACTAGATAAGTGTACTTGGGATGAAAATGGAGAGATTAATAACTGGTGGGAAGAATGGGCCCTTAGAGATGAAAATGGAAATTACATCCTTAATGAAAAGGGACATCCTATTATAGGTAATTGCTATGGTAAATCTGTTGATTTAAGAGATATGTTATTTAGAGAAGTAATTAATCCAATTAAGAAGAACCCAGATGGAAGAAGACATATTTGTTGTATCTGGCAAGTTGATGACTTTGATAAACCTCATGGATTAAAACCATGTGCATTCTTAACGATTTGGAATGTTAGACATGGTTGGGATGGTAAAGATTATCTAGATATGACTATGGTACAAAGATCATCAGACTTTGCTACAGCTGGATGTATTAACCAAGTTCAATATGTTGCATTACAAAAGATGGTTGCTGCAGAATTAGGAATAACACCTGGATATTTCACATGGAAACCAGTTAATATTCAATTATATGATAGACATATAGAACAAGCTATTGAAATGTTAAATAGAGAACCTGTTGATTGTGAAGCAACTATTGAATTAGTTGACGATAAGGTTAGATTCAATGATGAAACAAAAGAAAACGTTGAAGTAAGAGATTATCCTAAAGAATTAATTAGAAAGAAAAATCCTCAATTAAAATTCCAATTAGGTGTATAAAAAATAAGGCTATAAAGTCTTATTTTTTTTGACTATTTATTTTTGTTAATATATAATAAGTCAGTATTAAGGAGTATATTTATGGAAAATAAAGATATGCAAAGGGTTATTGAATCTGCAAAGAAATATGATGATAAAGTATCAACTGCTAGAAAGGCATACTTTGGAGAAATCCTTTGGGTATACCAATTTTATAACATAGGTTTAGTCGAATTGGATAAAATATTATCTCTTGTAGATGATGAGAAAAAAAGCTGTTGGGATAAATTTGCTCTAAAAGATAAAGATGGCAGAAAACATATATGTGGTCTTTGGAAACTTGATGATTCTAAAAAAACTCATAACGAAGAGCCTAGCGCTTTCACAACTCGTTTTAATACTAGACATGATTGGGATGGTAGGGATTTTCTAGATATGACGGTGTTCAAAGAATTTCCTGTTAAAGAAAGTTCTTTTAATCAAGAACAATATATTGCACTACAAAAAATGATTGCTGAAGAATTAGGATTACATCCCGGATATTTCACATTTAAACCATATGATAGACACATGAATTCACTTGATGATGAGGTAAGCATTGATTTATCTGATAAAAATACTTCTTCTGATGATGAAACTAAAAAGCATCATAGTTAGAAATTATATAGGAATAACGTAAGAAGTAATAATTTTTTATATAGAAGAATAGTTTTTGACTATTCTTTTCTTATATACTATAATATATCGGTGAAAATGAGGGGTAAATATGGCAGAATACTATGATGACAATATTTCCGGTGAAATAGATATTCTTATTGGACAAAAAAAGTATAATAAAGCATTAAATCTTGCCCAAGAATACTATGATAATTATCCTGATGATAGGATTGGTTATATATTTTTAGCAAGAGCTTTAGTAAATGCTGGTAGAGTAACTGAAGGACTAGAATTAGCTGAACGAATTAATAGTACAAGATTTCATAATAAAAAGTCAGAAGTAATTGCCAAGACTTGGTATGGAAAAATGTTACTTGAACTTAATAGAGATGATGAAGCGATAGAAGTCTTTAAAACGGTTCCATCTGGTGGACGAAATGGACGTCATGGTGTTAGCTCTATTATTAGAGTAGTAGATGCCTTATTAAGTAAGGATGAATACGATGAAGCATTGGAATATTTAAACAATGCAACACAATATATGAATTCATTAACAGTAAATTTAGCAGTTAAGAAGGCAACTTTATTACATTTATTAAAGAATTCCAAAGAAGCATTAGAAGTGTTAGATTCACTTCCAGATCAAGAAGAAAGAGAAATACGTAATAAGAATATTGCTTATGCAAGAATTTATTATGATTTAGAAGATTATGATAAAGCTATTTCATATTATAAGAAAGCTTTTGGAAAAAAGGATTCAACTTTCTATACTGCATGTTTAGGATTAGGTCAATGTTACATAAAGAAATATGAGTATAAGTCTGCTATGCATTACGCTGATTATTTATTAGAAAGTAAAGATTATCGTGCTGCTGGAAAAAGATTAGCTTTTGATGTTTATTTTGATTTATGGTTACCTAGTAAAATAAGAGAGATGATTACTACTACAGATAGTCAGGATATGCAATTATATAATGCTATGTTATATCAATTTGCCATTGGTGATTTTCCAACAGTTATTAAATATTGTGAACAATTATTAAATACATCAAGTAAGAATATAGATAGTGTTATTAACCATTACATATATGCACATGCTCGTTTAGGTATGTATGAAAAAGCTTTATATATTGCTCAAATGGTTAATGAAAGAAATGATAGTATTATTCAAAAACTTAAAATATTATGTGCAAATGATTCAAGTAGAATTCCAACTGCTTCATTAGGTTATTCATCTAAACAATTTCAAATGTATAATAAGAAAAGAGCATTAAATCATGTACATGAAGGACATCGTGAAGATTTAACTACATTAGGTTATGGATCTAAAAAAGATATTAAAGAATTAATGGAAAAGATTTTAGAAAAATTACCTACTGCTGATCATATTGCTGCGGATCTATATGATAAAGCATTTATTAGAATAGAGAAGGATGGTATATCTACATTATTCCATGTAATTTATCTTCCAAATACTGATCATATAATTACATTCTATCCAATTATGCAAAACATTGAGGATAGTAAAAAGGTAGAAAATATTTCTAAAATCACTAAAAAAAGAAGACTCTCTCAATTAGAAAAATGGAATAAAAGATATGGAACTAATAAATAGTTCTATATTTTTTTATTGCAATTCCTACCAAAAAGGTAGTATTATATATCTAGGTGATGAAAATGAAGATATCCACTAGAGGAAGATATGCTTTAATTATAATGATTAATCTAGCTTTAGCTAATACTACAGTATCATTAAAAGATATAGCATATAATGAACACCTTCCAATTAAATATCTTGAAAAGATCATGGCTTTATTAGTTAAATCTAATCTAGTTAAATCTATTCGAGGTAAAGATGGGGGATATACTTTAGTTAAGTTTCCGAATGATTATTCTATCGGTGAGATTTTAAGAGCATCTGAAGGTGAAATTAAATCTCGCGCATGTGATACAGATAATTGCGAAAAACAAGATACATGTCCAACTATAAAATTCTTTGACGGATTATATAGAGAGATAAACGAATATATAGATAATAAGAAATTATCTGATTTAATAAAGGAGGTTAAGTAATGAGTTTACTTGAAATAAAAGATTTATATACAATCGCAGAAGATGATCATAATAAACATATATTAAATGGATTAAACTTATCTATTAATCCAGGTGAAATACATGTTATCATGGGGCCTAATGGTTCTGGCAAATCAACACTAGCTAATACTATTTTAAATAATAAGAGATATATTAAAACAGAAGGTAATATATTATTTGATGGTGAAGATATAACTGATTTATCTACTGACAAGATAGCAAAGAAAGGTGTATTCATGTCTTTCCAAATACCTATAGAAATACCAGGTATAACTGAAGCACATTATTTAAAAAGTTTAAAAGAAAATATGACAGGTGAAAAAGCTAATGTTTATAAGTTATCTAAAGAAGTAGAAGATAATATGAATAAACTTCATATGGATAAATCATATAGCTCTAGAGAATTCAATACTGGTTTTTCTGGTGGAGAGAAGAAGAAGAATGAGATATTACAATTATTAATGATGAATCCTAAATTAGCTATCTTAGATGAAACAGATTCAGGTTTAGATGTAGATGCCATCAAGATAGTTAAAGAAGGAATAGAATTATATAAGAATGATACTAATTCAATATTAATTATTACTCATTCAATGAAACTTCTTGATGGTTTAAAAGTAGATAAAGTTCATGTATTAATTGATGGTAAGATTGTAGATGAAGGAGATATATCTTTAGCTAAAAAGATTGATAGTGAAGGATATAATAAATATATAAATGAAAACAATAATTAATGATATTGATACAAATATATATGAATTAAAATCAACTAATACTACTATCAAAAAAGAAGTAGGTTTATCTGAAAAAACTATTAAAGCTATATCTAAAGAAAAAGATGAACCATCATGGATATTAGATTTAAGATTAAAAGCATTAGAGTTTTTTAATAAATCCCAAGATCCTAATTGGGGACCAGATTTATCATTCCTTAATTTAGATGAAATAGCTACATATGTTAAACCTAAAGTTAATAATCAAAGAACATGGGATGATGTACCTGATGATATTAAGAATATATTTGATAAATTAGGTATACCAGAAGATGAAAAGAAGTCTTTAGCAGGTGTCGGTGCTCAATTTGACTCCGAAGTTGTTTATCATAATATTCAAGATAAATTAAAGGAACAAGGAGTTATATATGTTAACTTTGATGAGGCTATTAAATTATATCCTGAACTAGTTAAAGAGTATTTCACTAAGGCTGTTCCTTTAAATGATCATAAATATATAGCATTACATTATGCATTATTTTCTGGTGGTTCATTTGTTTATATACCTAAGGGTGTTAAACTAGATATGCCATTACAATCTTATTTTAGATTAAATGAAAAAGGTGCAGGTCAATTTGAACATACTCTTATAATTGTAGATGAAGATGCTGAATTACATTTCATCGAAGGATGTTCAGCACCTGGATATAATGAATTAAATCTACATGCTGGATGTGTAGAATTATTTGTTAAGAAGAGAGCTAGATTAACATTCTCTACAATAGAGAATTGGTCTCGTAATATGTTAAACTTAAATACTAAAAAATGTTTAGTAGAAGAAGATGGATGTATTGAATGGGTAATGGGTTCATTTGGATCTAAGATTTCAATGTTGTATCCAATGAGTATGTTAAATGGTAAGAATGCTACATGCTTATTTACTTCGATATCTTTTGCAGGTAATGGACAAAACTTAGATACTGGATTAAAAGTAATACATAATGCTCCAAATACTAAAACAGTTATGGATTCAAGATCTATATCTAAAGATGGAGGAATATGTACTTTTAGATCTAATGTATATGTAGGTAAGAAAGCTGATAATTCTATGATATCTATGTCATGTGCATCATTAATGTTAGATAGCATATCTAAGAGTGATACTATACCTGTTAATACTATTGAAAATGATAGTGTAGAATTCTCTCATGAAGCATCAGTTGGTAAGATATCAGATGATGTAATATTCTATCTTATGTCTAGAGGATTTAGTGAAGAAGAAGCTAAGGGATTAATCGTTCGTGGATTTGCAGAACCTATAGCTAAGAGTTTCCCTGTTGAATATGCCGTTGAAATGAATAGACTTATCAACATGGAACTAGAAGGGACTATTGGTTAATATGGAATATATATTAAATGAGTCAGCTTATAAGACTACGAATGGATTTAAGATTAATAATATTAAACTAGATTTAGATATACCTGAGATAAAAGATATAAAACTATTTAATGATGATTCAATTAAGCAAGAAATAGTTAATAATACTTTTACATCTAAAATAGGTTTAACATTTAATAAGTACTTAGATGTTAATATTGATCTTGATAATGAAGAAAAAGTATTAACATATGAATTTGATAAAGAT
>JAIKYM010000028.1 GCA_024683115.1 Bacilli bacterium | reverse complement strand
TTTCATTATCGATATTTTTTGATTCTTTAAATTGAATTATATCATCTTGAAGAAATTATCGTTAATAAATATATTAAGGTAGAAACTATTAATAATCTAGAGTTCTCTGATAATTATAATAGTAAGCCTATTATTAAGTTTAAAGGCAACTATGAAGGCTTAAAAGATTTCTGTAATGCTAATTATAAAAACTATGAATTGGTTATATGTTTATCTAAAGATAATCAAATAGATAGATTAAGTGAATATTTAGGGAATCTTAATGTAGGTTCTATTCAACCTGGTTATGTTAATATTATCAAAAAGAAAATTAATGAAGGTTTTCAAATAGGACACTATATATATATTTCTGAATTTGATATAGATGATCAAAAGGTTTATACAAATTATAAGAACTCGTATAAAATGGGTAAAAAGATTAGTACTTACAATGATCTTAAAGTAGGTGATTATGTAGTACATACTCAACATGGTGTAGGTGTCTATGGAGGAATTACTTGTTTAAATAAAGGTGGCTTAGTGAGAGACTATATCTTAATAAATTATCAAGGTAATGATAAGGTATATATTCCTGTTGAAAAGATTACAACTATTTTTAAATATGCTGATTCAGATGGTAATCCACCACATATTAATAAATTAAATTCTACTTCATGGGCTAAGACTAAACTCAAAGTTAGATCAAGAATTCATGATATATCTGAAGAGTTAATTAAACTCTATGCTGCTCGTGCTAGCGTTAAAGGTCCACAATTTGCTAATTATGAAGATGAAGTTATATTTGGTGATTATTTTGAATATGATGAAACATCTGATCAATTAAAGAGTATTAAAGAAGTTGATAAAGATCTACAATCTGCTATACCTATGGATAGATTACTATGTGGTGATGTAGGATTTGGTAAGACAGAAGTTGCCTTCCGTGGAATGTTTAAGGCTGTTATAAATGGATATCAAGTAGCATATCTTTGTCCTACTACTTTATTATCTAGACAACAATATAACAATGCAGTTGAAAGATTTAAAGACTTCCCAATAAGCATAGCTTTATTAAATAGATTTACTACTTCAAAAGAGGTTAATAGAATTTATCGTGATCTTGAAGAAGGTAAGATAGATATCTTATTTGGTACACACAAATTATTTAATGAAAAGATTAATTACAAAAAGTTAGGTCTATTAGTTATCGATGAAGAACAAAGATTTGGTGTTAGTCAAAAAGAAAAGATAAAAGAGATGCGTAATGATGTTAATGTATTAACTTTATCAGCTACACCTATTCCTAGAACACTTAAGATGGCTATGTCAGGATTAAGAGATTTATCCATCATCGATACAGCTCCTATTAATAGATATCCAGTTCAAACATATGTGTTAGAAGAAAATGATGTATTAATTAAAGATGCTGTATATAAAGAGTTATCAAGAGACGGACAAGTGTTTATTTTATATAATAAAGTTCAAGATATAATGGACTTCCGTACTAAAATTGGTCTATTAATACCTGAAGCAAGTATAGCAGTTGCTCATGGTAAGATGGATAAGGATGAACTTGAAAAAGTAGTTACTGACTTTATTGATAATAAATTTAATATTTTGATTTGTAAAACTATCATTGAAACTGGTATTGATATACCTAATGTTAATACATTAATTGTTATAGATGCTGATAATTTCGGATTAGCTCAACTATACCAATTAAGAGGAAGAGTTGGAAGATCAGATAAGATAGCATATGCATATCTTATGTATAAACCAGCTAAAGTATTAACTGAAACAGCGGTTAAAAGATTACAATCAATTAAAGATTTTACTGAATTAGGCTCAGGCTATAAGATAGCTATGAGAGATTTATCTATTCGTGGTGCTGGAGATGTGTTAGGTTCAGAACAAGCAGGATTTATTGATTCGGTAGGTATTGAATTATATACACAAATGGTTAATGAAGAAATTAAGAAATTAAATGGTGAAGAAATCCTTGATGAAGATGAACAAGCAAATCCATTAATAGAAGTATCTAACCATATCTCTGATGATTATGTATCAGATGAATCTATTAAGATTGAAATACATAAGATGATTAATGAGATCAAAGACAAAGAATCGTTAGATGAAATTAAAACACAAATTGAAGATAGATTTGGTAAGATTTCTTCTGATATGGAAGTATATATGTATGAAGAGTGGTTTGAAAAGATGGCTAGTAGATTACATATTACTAAAGTTGAAAAGAGAGATATATTAATTACTATTGAATTACCGGAGGATGTATCTAATATGGTTGAAGGAGATAAGTTATTTATTATTACTTATAATATTAACCATAGATTTAAATTAAATTATACAAATAAGAAGATTTATATATCTTTACCTACTATTAATCTTGATAAACACTTTATTTATTATGAAGTACGTTTGTTAGATGAAATAGTTAATATGGTTAGCAAGGGATGATTATATGATAATTGATTCACATGCACATTTATTTAATGAATACTATGATAATATTAAAGATGTATTAGATAGAGCTAAAGCTGCAGGAATAATTAAAGTTGTTAATGCAGCTGATACTATAGCTTCTTGCAAGGAAGTTATAGATAATGCAAATAAATATGAAGACTACTATTTTTGTTTAGGCATTCACCCTGAAAACGTAGATGAAGATATAAATGAATTAGAGAAGTTAATAGAAGATAATAAAGATAATCCTAAGTTTGTTGCAATTGGTGAAATTGGATTAGATTATTATTGGACTAAAGATAATAAAGATAAACAAATTGAATTATTTGAAAATCAATTAAAATTAGCTGAAAAATATAATAAGCCAGTTGTAGTACATTCAAGAGAAGCAACTCAAGATACAATAGATATATTAGGTAGATATAATATTACTGTTTATATTCATTGTTTCTCGGGTTCAAAAGAAACTGCTGATATTTATGTTAAACGTGGATATTATATAGGTGTAGGTGGAGTATTAACATTTAAGAATGCAAAAATTAAAGATGTTATTAAAGATATACCTTTAGAAAATCTATTATTAGAAACAGATGCTCCTTATTTAGCACCTACTCCATACCGTGGAAAACCCAATGAACCCGCGTACTTATTGGAGACAGCTAAATTCTTAGCTGAAGTTAAAGAAGAAAGTTTAGAAAATATAGATCAAAAAATTTTAGAAAATTCAAGAAAAATATTTTCTATTTGACACTCGTGTGCTATAATTTTACTTGTAGGGTGAGAATAATGAAGATGGTTTTTTATAAGTTTATTAAGGCATCTAAGGTTATACTTCTAATTGCTTTAATATTCTCAATGACTAAGGTAAATACATTTACAATGAATGATAGCATATCTAATAAATCTATGAATAAAACTTTAGATTTATCAGCTATGGCTGTTAAGTATGATGAAATACATTATACAGATCCTTTTTATCCATTAGATACTTTTACAGGTGATTTAACTGGATATGGTGCTGATTGCGCATTATGCTCTGGAAGACTTGGTTGCACAGGACAAGATGTAAGAGATGGAACTACAATGTATGATGATCCTACATATGGTCACATCAATATTGTTGCATCATCAAAAAATCTTAAATGTGGCTCAGTTATTACATGGAATAATTGGGATGGAACTAAGATGACAGCAATCGTTTTAGATCGTGGAGTACTTGGAACTGATATAGATTTATTAACTCCAAGTGAGTCATATGCATCTGATCATGTTGGAAGACATAAGATTACATATGATGTTTTGAGATTTGGATGGTCTAGATAGCAGGTAGAAATACCTGTTTTTTTATTGTATAATTTAAGCAGGTGGTAGTATGAATTTTAATTTTAAGAAGAAATATGGTCAAAACTTCATAAGTGATAAAGGACTTATTAAAAGAATATGTTCTTTAATAGATGCTAAAGAAGATGATTTAATTATCGAAATAGGTCCTGGAGCTGGCGCAATTACTTCAGAGCTAACTCAATTAAATAGTAATTATATTGCTTATGAGATAGATTCTGAGTTAGATGAATACTTATCTAAATATACTAGTTCAAAATTTAGGATAATTTATGATGATTTCTTAAAAAGAGATATTAAACAAGATATTAAGAATATTAACTACAATAGATTATTTATTGTTGGTAATCTACCATATTACATAACTACACCTATCATGTTAAAAATAATTGATGAAAATATTGTTTCATATAAGAATGTTTTCATGGTGCAAAAAGAGTTTGGGGATAGATTAAATGCTACTCCTGGTAATAGAGAATATGGATCCATTACGGTATTAATGAACTATTTCTATAATGTTAAACAAGAATTTATTGTTAAGAAAGAGTATTTTAATCCAAAACCAAAGGTGGATTCTTGTATATTATCATTCAATCAAAAGGATAAAGAAGATATAGATATAACTAAGTACAAACAATTAGTAAGAGATGCATTCCAATTTAAAAGAAAGAATATAAGAAATAATTTAAAGAACTATGATTTAGAACTAATTAATAAAGTTTTAAATAAATATGGTTTTGATATAAATAGCAGAGC
>JAIKYM010000165.1 GCA_024683115.1 Bacilli bacterium | reverse complement strand
TGGTTTATTAATCGTATGTATTGTATTATTGTTAATTAATTTATTTAAAAAGCAAAATGATAATTCTATTGAAATTATTAAAAATGTTACTGAATTAAAAGCAGATGTTAATAAATCTATTGGCGATTTTAAATATGATTTCTCGCGTAGCTTAGAACAAGACTTTGAATCATTAAATCTTAAAATGGAAAAAAGATTAAATGAAATGAATGATAAAGTTAATCAAAGATTAGATGAATCTCTAGAAAAAACTAATAAAACATTCAATAATGTATTAGAAAGGTTAACTAAAATAGATGAAGCACAAAAGAATATTGATGTCTTATCTAAAGATATTGTTAATCTTCAATCTGTTTTAACTGATAAAAAAACGCGTGGTACATTTGGTGAAGTAAATTTAAATTATATTCTTACTTCTGTATTTGGGGAGAGAAGAGATATTTATGATATCCAACATAAATTATCAAATGGTGCTATAGCTGATAGTATTATATATGGAGCTGATCCAATTAAAAATATTTGTATAGATTCTAAGTTTCCACTTGAAAACTATGAACGTATGACTAATAAAGAATTATCAAGAGAAACACGTCTTGTTGCTGCTAAAGCTTTCGAAGCAGATGTAAAAAAACATATTACAGATATTGCTGATAAATATATCATTCCTGATGAAACAGCTGATCAAGCTATTATGTTCTTGCCTGCTGAAGCAGTATTCGCTGAATTAAATGCGTACCATGAAGATTTGTTAAAGTATGCATATGAAAGAAAAGTATGGATATGTGGACCAACAACACTTATGTCTACATTATCTACTGTTGCTATGATATTAAAGAATATTGAAAGAGATAAGTATTCTAAGATTATTCATCAAGAGTTAAATAAACTTGGTGTTGAATTCCAAAGATATAAGGATAGATGGGATAAATTATCTAAGTCCATTGATACAGTTTCTAGTGAAGTTAAAGATTTACATACAACAACTGATAAGATATCTAAGAGATTTGCATCAATTCAAGACGCAAATGTTAAAGAATTAACTTATGATAAAGAAAACGTAGACCAATAAGTCTACGTTTTATATTTTATAAATCAAATGGATATGGACATAACTCTTCAAGTGAATATTCTTTTTCGTTTCCATTTTTATCTACAGATATTATTTTACTTGTTTTATCCATAAATTCTAATAATACTTGTCTACATGCGAAACATGGAGTTCCGAATTCACCTGAGGATAACATGATATATATTCTATCAAATTCTCCTTTTTTATAACCTGCTGTAATAGCAGCGCCAATTGCATGTCTTTCAGCACATATTGATGTCCCATTTGCATTTTCTACATTAACACCTTCAAATGTTTTACCATCTTTAGTAACTACTATAGCTGATACTGGAAATTTATAGTATGGACTATAGGAGTTGTTTAATAATTCCTTTAATCTTTCGTACATATTTTAATCACCTAATTTAATTATATATTAATAGTTTATAAAAGTCTTAAAAATTTACATTTTTCGTCATATAAGTAAAGATTATATATACTTTTTATGGTATACTTATGATAGTAGGTGATGATTAAAATGGCATTTATAGAATTAAACCATGTATTTAAAACATATAAAAATGGCGTATCTGCTTTAGCAGATATAAATCTACAAATCAATAAAGGTGAGTTTGTTTTTATAATAGGTGAATCTGGTTCAGGTAAATCTACTTTAAACAAACTTTTATATAGAGAAGAAAAAGTTAATAAAGGCAATGTGATGGTTGGAGGCGTTAATGTTTCTAAACTTAAAAACGGTAATGTTTATAAGTTAAGACGTAAAGTTGGCGTTGTATTCCAAGATTTTAAATTGCTTCCTAAATTAACAGTATACGAAAATATTGCTTATCCATTGGAATCATATGGTTTAGATAATAAAACTATTAGAGAAAGAGTAATGGAAGCAGTTAATAGAGTAGGTTTAAAAGAAAAATTAAGAAGTTATCCTGATCAATTATCAGGTGGTGAGCAACAAAGAGTTTGTATAGCTAGAGCAATAGTTAATAAACCTAAGTTGATTATTTGTGACGAACCTACAGGAGATTTGGATCCAAAGATGTCGCGTGAAATCATGGATGTTATTGATAAAATCAATACAGAAATGGGCTCAACGGTAATCATGTCTACTCATGACAAAGAGATTGTAAATCGTATGAAGAAAAGAGTAGTATGCATTCATCGTGGTGTTGTTGTATCTGATCAAGAGAAAGGAAAGTATATTGAATATGAGGATAATTAGAATATTTACTCGTGGAATAAGAGTTGCTTTTAAATCAGTATTTAGAAATCTTTCTTTATCTCTAGCATCTATTTCTTCAACGAGTATTACACTTGTTATTGTAGGATTAGCCATACTATTTACTTTTAATGTTAATTCGATTACTAAACATATTGAAGATGTATTAACTGTAATAGTATTTGTTGATAAAAATGTTACAGATGAAGAAATAAATGATTTGAAGACTAAAATTAATTCAAATGATAATGTTAATAAAGAAACATTAGAATATAGATCTCAAGATTATCTTAAAGAACAGTTATCAGCTAAAGATGATGATTTAAAGAAAGTATTTGAAACATTAGATACCAATCCGCTTCAGGCTACATTTGTATTTCGTGTTAGTGATGTTAAGAAAATAGATGAGACAGTTAAAGAAATAGAACAATATGATCATGTAGATTACATAAAATATGGTGAATCTCTTGCATCTAAGTTAGTTTCAATGCTTGAAGTTATTCGTAACGCTTGTGTTATAACAGTTATTGCTTTAATACTAGTTACTATATTCTTAATTTCAAATACAATTAAGATAACAATATTCTCAAGAAGACATGAATTATCTATCATGAGATTAGTTGGAACTTCCAATACAGTTATTAAATTACCATTCCTATTTGAAGGATTTATAATAGGTATCATAGGATCAATTATTCCTGTGCTATTAAATATATTTGGTTATACATTCTTCTATGATTATGTAGGTGGGGATTTATTTAGTGAATTAATAGTGTTAGTAAATCCAAATTCAATTGTTTATACAACATCTCTAGTATTAGTGCTTGTTGGTGGGTTAGTTGGAATGTTTGGTTCAGTTAATGCTGTAAGGAGGTATCTAAAGATATAATGAAGAAGAATATATTTATAGTATTAATATTATTCATTATTCTTATACCTTTTAATGCTAATGCTGAAACAATAGCTCAAAAAAGACAAGAAATTGCAAATCTTGAAAAACAATATCAAGAACAACAGAATAAAAAAAATACTGCAAGGAATAACATCAAAACTGATGAACAAAGTATTAAAAATAAAGAAAATGAGATTAATGTTAATCAACAAAAGTTAACAGCAGCAGAAGAAGAGTCAGCGCAACTTACTGTTGATATTGCAAATGGTAAGAGTGAACTTGAAAATTTGATGTCTGCATATCAAATTGCATCGGGTGATAATGTATATCTTGAGTATATATTTGCTGCAAGTTCTTATGAGGATTTAGTTTATAGATATGCTATTATGGAACAATTAATGTCATATATGAATGAGAAGATAGATTCTTATAAGGATAAGATTAAAAAGAATGATGAATTGATTCAATATATTTCTGATAGACGTATTGAATTAAATAATCAAATTAATAGTTTAAATGATGAAATAGATTCTTTATATGATGATATTTCTAAATATGATAAATATGCAAACGATATTAAAAGTGATATTCAAGATGCCAAGAGCTTCTTAAATTTCATGATTAATATGGGATGTAAAGAAACAGAAGAATTAAATGCGTGCCAAGCTAGAGTTAATTCGACTAATAATGCAGGTTGGGTTAAACCACTTGTAAAAGGTAAAATTACTTCTTATTTTGGTTATCGTATTAGTCCAATAACAGGTAAGAGCGAAGGACACTCTGGAACTGATATTGGAGGTAATTCAGAAGGCACTAATGTATATCCAGTTGCTTCTGGTACAGTATGTAAGATAATTAAGAAAGCAAGTTGTGGTGGTAATCAAGTATATGTATGTTCTTATGTTAATGGGAAAAAATATACTGCATGTTATATGCACTTATTAACTATTAATACAACTTTATATGCTACAGTGTATACTAATACTGTAATTGGAACAGTTGGTGGTGGTTCTAGAACAAAATCTTGGGAAACATGTTCGACAGGTGCACACTTACACTTAGGATTAGGTACTGGTTGGTATGGATCAGATTATACAACTTATACTCAATGGAAGTCTCATCTTATTGATGCAAGAACAACTATAGGTCTTCCTAAGATGGGTGTATGGTGGTATTCTAGATATTAGAGGAGTGGTTATATGAAAACAAGAATTATTGGTGGAGCAATAGTATTAGCAGTTGCAGTACCATGTTTAATTATTGGCGGAATGGTGTTTAATATATTTGCATGCATTATTTCAGCTATGGGATTATATGAATTAATGAATGCAGATAAAGATTTAAAGAAAATTCCTAATTATGTTAAGGCTTTAGCGTTCATTTCGATTCCATTAATTACTATATGTAATTTTAATGCTTCTTTTTATGTAGGTATTGATATGTTCTCATTCTTAATACCTGTTGTATTATTGATGGCATTACCTATCTTTACATATAAAAAAGGTTATGGAATGAGCGATGCATTTAAGTTAACATTCGTATCTATATTTGTTGGAATTGTATGCTTATCATTTATAGCTACTTTCCAAATAAATAAATGGTTATTATACTATTTAATCGTTATTGCTGTTGGTACTGATGTATTTGCTTATCTTGGTGGTAAGTTAATAGGTAAAAATAAATTCACAAAGATTAGTCCAAATAAAACTATAGAAGGATGCATAATTGGTTCCATATTTGGTACTGCTGCTGGATTCTTATTCTATATTAAATTTGTAAGTACAAATTTAGCTGTATTAGTATTATTTATTACATTAGTATTAAGTGTAGTTGGACAAATTGGTGACTTAATATTTAGTTTAATAAAAAGAGAAAATGATATTAAAGATTATTCACATCTAATACCTGGTCATGGTGGAATATGTGATAGAATTGATTCATTAAGTTTTATAGTAATGACATTCTTAATTATATTTAAATTTTTATAGGAGGATAATATATGGCGACTAAGAAGAAAAAGACATCAGAAAATGAGATTAAGAAAGATAAAATAGAAGTAGTTATTGAAGAAAACGTAGAAGAAAAAACTATAAGTAAAACTGAATCACTTCAAAAAGAAGCTGAAGAAAAAAATGGTGTTAAAAATTTAATAATGCTATTTGCTATAGTTATTGCTACTATTATTATTCTATTATTTTTTGAAGGAACAACTTTATGGAATATAGTAGTACTACTATTAATGTTATCTGTATTAATATTTGTCCATGAATTAGGACATTTCATGATGGCTAAACTATTTAAGGTTCATGTATATGAATTTGCTATTGGAATGGGACCTATGGTTTTCTCGTTTAGAAGAAAAAATGATCCTACATTATATTCATTAAGAGCTTTACCTATTGGTGGATATAATTCAATTGCTGGTGAATCTTACGATGATGATGATAAATTAGATAAAGAACAAAAAATGTGTTACAAACCTAAATGGCAAAGATTATTAATATTAGTTGCCGGTGTTACAATGAACTTTATCTTAGCGTTAATTTTACTATTCTGTATTGGTTTAACTGGTGCTTCAGAATCTGAAAGTATAATATCAAGTGTAGAACCAGATACACCTGCTGCACAAGCTGGAATTGTTGCTGGAGATAAGATAGTAAGATTAAATGGACATAAGATAGATTCATGGAATTATCTATCAGTTGTTTCTTTATTAAAGAATGATTCAAATGTATATGTGTATGAAGTACAACATCAAGATGGTACATACCAAACTTTTGAAATAGTTCCTAGAGAAGCTATTCAAGTTAGTGATAAAGAAGGTACTCTATACTATATAGATGAAGAAAATACTGAAGAAAAAATAGTTAAAGAACATAATCTTAAGAAGAATGAATATGCTAAGACTAAGATTATTGGCATAGTTGGAAAGAATGAACCTCAATATGGTATAGGTAATGCATTTAAATATGCATTTAAGAGATTCTGGACAATTGTTAAAACAATGTGTTTAATAATAGTTTCATTATTTACTGGTAAGCTTTCACTTGATTCATTATCAGGACCTGTTGGAATGTATACGGTAGTTAAACAAACTGCACAATTTGGATTTGTTAATTTAGTTTATTTAACTGCTTATTTATCAATTAACTTGGGTGTAATGAATATATTGCCATTCCCAGCATTTGATGGAGGACATGTATTATTTATCCTTATAGAATTGATAACAGGTAAGAGGGTAAATGAAAAATTTGAAAACATATGTCATTTAATAGGTTTTGTGTTGATATTTGCATTGATGATATTAATTACTTTTAAAGATATAATTAGATTGGTAGGTTGAGAATTATGAGATTTGTAGATAGTTTAAAAGAAAAATTTGGTAAAATTAAAACAGTAGTAACTTCTTCTATGGAAAAATATGGAGAAGGTAATATTAATCTTTATGATTATTATATGTATTCTTTACATAGTAATGGTAATAATGGAGAAGTTGTTGTTATTACTCCTGATAGGATTGTATGGAGGGTTGCTAGCAACATAGGTCAAACAATAGTTGAATTACAATCATTAGTTTATGACTATGTTAATAGTGATCCTCAAATTTATTTAAATAATACTAAAAAGAATTTATCTAGTGTTACATATTCAGATTTAGGAGTTGCTCCTGATAATGAAGAAGCAACATTTGAAGATATTGTTGGGTCATTTGAAGATATATTAATCCATATGAATTATACAGAAGAACAAGGTGTTTCTGAATTACTTGGATTTGTAGTAGTTAATGCTGATAGTATATATAATAATGGTACCTGTGAAATTCATATTCCACCAGTTATATCAATATTTCAATCTAAATGTATTGCTGAAATAAAGGAACAACTTGAAAGATTTAATGCGGAAAGTGATTTTAAATGTAAAGTTGTTGTTAGGAATTATGGTAATAATACTCAACTAACTGGTGATCCTCAAGGTTTTGGTGAACAAGAAGAAGCTATAAGAAAAATGTAGATAATAATATCTACATTTTTTATTTATAACAATAAAAAAACTAGGTAAAACCTAGTTTAATATCCAAATGGTGGAGAATAGCGGATTCGAACCGCTGACCCTCTGCGTGCAGGGCAGATGCTCTAGCCAGCTGAGCTAATTCCCCAGGACAAGAATAATTGTAGCATATTATATCTTGTTTAGCAAGTATTTTTTTCATAAATATCTAAAATATTAAAAAAGTATATATTATCCTTGTTATTTATAGTTATATATTTGTGTATAGAATCTAACTTAGTTATTATTCCATCTATATTATATTTTTGATAATTCTTGTAATATATTAATGTTATATTACTTTTAGAATTATAGGCGTTTATTATTTTATATTCTATTTCTTCTAATTGTTCTTCTGTATAAGTTGGCATATGTATACGATTATTATTCATTGTTATTTCGTTCATAACATCGTTACTATTAATTACTGAATTAAATGGTGCCCATCTCATGCTGCATGACCTCCTATCTTACCATTTCTTTCTCTAATTGTGGAATCAGCTAATAAAGATGATGCTTTTAATATTGTATTAGGACCGTATTTGTTTTTTATCATATCAATTGTGGTATCCATATCTCTATCCTTTTTTATTTTCTCAAAGTCTTCAAATATATTTATTTGATATGTATTATTATGTTCTAATTTACCACAGGCTATAGATATTGCTCTGATTGGCATATTAGTTTTATAGTAACGATCAAACATGTACATTACATAATCATATATTTTATTTTCGTTATCTATTAGCTCAGATATTTTCATTGAGTGATAAAAACCACCACCTATATTTTTATTATATTTAATACCTAATCCAATAAGACCTGTTTGTACTTTATTAGTTCTTAATTCTCTAGCTAATATATTACATGTTTCATATAAGATAATAGGTATGTTATATCCATAGTAGTCTTTAAATAATATTTGACTACGTGAGAATGAATGTTCTTTACTTTCATGTTTGTTTACTTCTGATACTAACGAATTATCAATACCATTTGCATGATTCCAAAGTTCTTCTCCCATAATACCAAATTTTTTTATTAATTTATTTTTATCATATTTAGCTATATCACCAATTGAATATAATCCTAATTCATTTAAATGTTTTTCCATATTTATTCCAATTCCCCACATTTTAGATAGTGGAGTTATATTCCATAATTTAGTCTGTACATCATCATAAGTCCAAATGGCTATATTGTCTTTAACATGTTTTGCTTCTATATCCATAGCTACTTTAGCTAATAACATATTCGGACCTATTCCTGCGGTAACAGTTAATTTAGTGTTTTTATAAACTTTAGCAATAATCTTTTTAGCTAAATTATAGGCATCTAATTTATATAGTTTTAAATATTCTGTTACATCTAAGAAACATTCGTCTATTGAGTATATGTGAATATCTTCTATAGATACAAATTCTAAATAAGTATTGATAACAGCTTTACTCATCTTTTGATATAACCTCATATGAGGTGGAATTTTTATATAATTTATAGAATCGGGTATTTCATAAACTCTTCCTCTTGATTTAATACCTTTAGCTTTTAAATAAGGTGTGACAGCCAAGGTTAAAGCACCTTTTTGTGTAGGATCTGCTACTACAAGTGGAGTAGTGAATGGATCTAAGCCTCTTACTACACATTCGCATGATGCAAAGAAAGATTTTAAATCAATACATAAAATTTTTCTATTCATCAACTCCATTTTAATCACCTAAAAACAATATAATACAAATGTTCGTGTTAGTCAATTAAAAATATAATTAACTGATTTAAAATATTGAGTTTTTACATCTTATCATATATACTTATATATGATAGGAGAGTGTGGATATGAAATGTAGTGTATGTGGTAAAGAAATTCCTGTAACTTCACAAGTTTGTCCTTTTTGTTATTCTCCTGTAAATCAAGCAAAACATGATGATGGGAATATAGAAGTATTAGGTGAACAAGATGAGAATCTTACAAATCTAGGAACAGTATCAGGTTTTGATTATCAAAGCAGTAATAATGAATTAAACTTTGGTGATTTAACTAATACATCTTATGATAGTAATTCTGATTCATTAACTGCTATATATAAAGAAAATAAAAAGAAGAAAGTATTGATAATTCCAATTATTGTTGTGACATTCATTTTTATTGGCGTATTAATATTTATGTTTGCCCTTAAAGGACCAACAGTTCCTGAATATAAGTATTTTACAACTATAGTTGATAATGCGTTTGGATATATAGATGATACTTTTTTATCGTCTAAAATAAAAAGAACTGGTACATATAAATTATATTATATTTATGATGAAGAAAAGAATGAATTAAATGGTAAACTTCAATTAGATGTATCTAAGAAAGTATTAAATATATCTGGTGAAGTTAAAAAAACTGATCAACCAACAAGTATAATAGTATCTGATTTAACTACTAATTATGAAGTTAATGCAAATGGAAATGATTTATATATAAACGTTCCTACAATATTTAATCAAACACTTCATATGCAATTGCCTGATTCAATGGGACTATTAAAGAATAAACAATATGATGTGACTATAGTTGCAGAAGGTATACATGATGCTCTTAATGAAGCATTACAAAGTTTACAATATAAGCAATATAAAAATATATCTACTGAAGTAAATGGTGTTAAAAAGAATACTAATAAGATTGAATTAATGCTAGATAATCCAGCTAAGAAAAAGTTTATATCTGTATTCTATACATCTATTATTGATAATCAAAATTTTGTTCATGAATTTGCTAAGATTAAAAATGTTACTAATGAACAAATGAAGAAGGAAATCACTCAAACTATGATTGACTATGAAACAAAGTATGCATATGAAAGTGATTATTATACTGTTATTAATTTCTACTATATGAAAAATGATATGTATGGTTTTGAAATTGATATGACAAATGATAATGGTAATAAATATTTTGTTGAATATGTAAAAGGTAAATTAGTTATTACTAAATATGAAAATGATAGTAAAAGTGT
>JAIKYM010000011.1 GCA_024683115.1 Bacilli bacterium | reverse complement strand
TAAATCAATACTAGATATAAAGAAATATCTAGTATTGATTTAACAACGTTGTATTTCTTGCCTTTTTTCATGACACTTCCCCCTTTCATATCAAAAATTATAGCAATTATGCTACATCAATTATAGTCTATTATTATTTAGTGTTTTGTGTTATAATATAGTTATATAAGAAAGGTAGGTATCCTATCTTTTTTTATTTGAATTTATTTAATTTATTATTTATTAATATTACCACTTATTATATAATTAAGTATAGGTGTTTTTATGAATTATCCAGGTAAGATAAAAAAAGATGTAAAATCAGTTAACATGACATTTAAAAGAGGTATGGACTTAGAAGAATTAATAAATATGTCTAATACTTACTATCTAGATGAAGATATTGCTGTTATTTATAAAAAACCAACACCTATAGCAATTGTTGATGCATCTTTTGATTCACATGGAAGAGTTATTACTAAAGCATATTTTAAAGAACCATCTACTTTAGATTACAATGGAATTTATCGTGGTAAATATATAGACTTTGATGCTAAAGTAACACATAATAAAACTTCTTTTCCACTCGAAAACTTACATCAACACCAATATGAACATATGAAGAATGTTATTAAACATGGAGGAATATCATTTTTAATAATATCAATGAATAATAATATATATTATTTGGATGGAAACGACATTATTGATTTTATATCTAACAATGATCGTAAATCTATTCCCTACTCTTTTATACAAGATAAAGGATATATCATAGAACAAAAACTTAGACCAAGTTTAGATTATTTAAAAGTTATAGATAAAATATATTTTAAAGGTGATTAATATGGCTAATAAGAAAACAACTAAGACTAAAAGTACTAGTACTAAAAAGATTAATGCTATAAAAAAAGAGATTAAAGAATTAGAAACTAAGAAAACAAAAAGTAGTACTAAAACTAAAGCTGCGGTAAAAAAAGCAAAAGCAGTACCAAAGAAGAAAACTACTGCTTCTAAAAGTACAAATACTAAAAAGAAAGTAGAAAAAGAAGTTAAAGTAACTAAAGTACAAGAAACTAAAGAAGTACCTAAAAAAAGAACACATAAAAGCAAAAACACTATAACTAAAAAAGTAGAAAAGAAACAAATAGCTAAACCTGAAGTAGATATAAAAGTAGAAATAGATAAAGACATAAAGAAAATCGAAAGAAATAAAGTAGATGATAAACCTAAATCTACAGTAAAGAAAACTAAGAAAGTTAACACTTTAAATAAACAAAATAATGCTAAGGGGTTAAAAAAAGTATTAAATTGTATTAAAATAGTATTAATAACAATAATAAGAGTAATTGTTATTGTGTTTATTTCAATTGGTAAATTCTTTAAATGGATATGGAATGGACTTAAAGAAATAGATAGAAAAGATGCTGAAAAGAAAAAGAATAAAAAGCTTAATAAATTAAAGAAATATAATGTTTCTGATTTTGATGAAAGTTTAACTAAAGATATTACAAGAAAAGATCTTAAGTTATTATCTTATAAAGAACATAAAAATTGGATTGCAGTATTCTTTATTAACAGAGGAAGGGTGTTGAAATTCGACATGAAGAAATTCAAAAATAGAATTAAATATGGAACATTATGGAACAAGATACTAATATTAATGATGTTATTCATGATATTTGTATTCTGCTGTTTCATAGGATTAGTAGTATATGTAATATATACTGCTCCTGATATAGATAAAGATAGATTATATAAAGAAAACTCTACTGTATTATATGATAAATATGGTAATGAATTTGCAAGAATAGGAACAGAAAATCGTGAAAAAGTAACTTATGATGATTTGCCACAAGTATTAGTAGATGCTATTGTTGCAACAGAGGATTCAAGATTCTTCCAACACAATGGTATAGATATCGCAAGATTTACAAAAGCATCAATCGGACAAGTATTAGGAAAATCTGATGCTGGTGGTGGTTCTACATTAACAATGCAATTATCAAAGAACTCAGCTACATCAAGTGAAGCACATGGTATTAAAGGTATTATAAGAAAGTTCCAAGATATATATTTAGCTGTATTCGTATATGAAAAACAATATACTAAAGAACAAATTATGGAATTCTATGTAAATAATGCATACCTAGGATCTGCATATGGTGTTCAACAAGCATCTCGTGCATACTTTGGTAAAGATGTATCTGATTTAAATTTAGCTGAAGCATCAATGATTGCTGGTTTATTCCAATTACCTTATGCATATAATCCATACAATCACCCTGCTGCTGCAGAAAAAAGACGTAATACAGTATTAAATTTAATGGAAAGACACGGATATATTTCTACTGAAGAAAAAGAAGCTGCTCAAGCTGTTCCCGTTAAATCATTATTAACTGGTTATAATACTGAATTAAATGAACATATTAGATTTATAGATACTGTTGTTGAAGAAGTATTAGATAGAACTGGATATGATCCATATCAAGTATCTATGGAAATATATACAACGATGGATCCTGCTAAACAAACTGTAATAAATAAAATTCAAAATGGTCAATTCAAAGAATTAGGATCTGACTGGAAATATAAAAACGAATATTCTGAAAATGGTATCGCACTATTATCAATTGAAGATGGATCAATAGTTGCAATTGGTACTGGTAGAAATAAAAAATCACAAAGATCATTCAATTATGCTACTGAAGGTAGACGTCACCCAGGATCTACTGCAAAACCTGTTGTAGATTATGGACCTGCAATTGAATACTTAGGATGGGGTTCTGGTAACCCAGTAGTCGATAGAGAGTACGAATATACCGGTGGTGGAAAGATTAAAAACTGGGATGGAAAATATGATAATTCTACAACAGTTAAATCGGCATTAGCTAAATCAAGAAATATTCCAGCATTACAAACATTTAAATTAGTTCCAAATGATCAAAAGTTAACATTCGCTACAAACTTAGGATGGAAACTTGAGATGTCTGGAGATCAAATATTAGAAACATGTTCAATCGGTGGATTTACGGGTGTTACTCCTGTTGAATCAGCTGCTGCTTATGCTGCATTTGCAAGAGGCGGAACTTATATTGAACCATATTCATTTACTAAAGCGATATTTAATGAAACAGGCGATGAATACATTGTATATCCTAAAAAGGTACAAGCTATGTCTGAAGAAACTGCTTATATTATTACTGATATCTTAAAATATGCTGTAACAAGTGGTACAGTTGGTGTTGGCTCAGTAAGTGGTACTGAAATAGCATCTAAGACAGGAACTTCAACTGTAGATTCTGCAACATTAAAAAGATTAAATATTAAAGGTTCTATCGATGGTGATGTATGGCAAGTTGCATATTCACAAGACTTAGTTGTTTCACTATGGTATTCATACCCTACTTTATCATCTGAACATTACCTTACTGCTAAAGAAGGTACTGATTCAAGAAAAGCAATAATAAAACTATTAACAAAGAACTTATTTAATAAGAATGTTAAATTCAGAAAACCTTCTGGAGTAACAACAGCTACAATCGAACTAGAAACATATCCAGTTAAGTTAGCTTCTGAATACACTCCAAAAGAATTAAAATCAACTGAAATGTTTAATAAGAATTCAGTTCCTACTGAAAAATCAGAAAGATTCTCACAATTAAATAATCCAACTAACTTAAAATATACATATTCAGATGGAGTAATTCAATTAACTTGGGATGATGTACCTCTACCAGATGCAGTTAGTGAATCTGCTATTAGAGAATACTTCACTAATAATCCTATTTATAGTTATTGGAAAGACATATATATAAGTGAAAGATTAGCTTACAATGAAGCCAATATTGGTAAATTTGGTTATGAAATATATATTACAGACGGTTCTGGAACACGTAATCTTGGATTTGTTACAGATAATAAATTCACATACACTAACCCAATTTCATCTGGTACTTCATTCACAGTAAAATCCGCATATTCTATATTTAAAGATAACAAATCTGCTGGTGTATCAGTAAATATTAATAATTCAACACAACCTGGACCTACACCTGTAGAAACAGGATCAATACAATTAACATTACCTCAATGTATTACAAAAGATAAATTGATAAGTTATTTAAATAAAGGAGAAAATTTAAAATATTTATCAGGTGTATTAATTAAAGATAAAGATACAAACTTAAAAGATAGAACATCAACTTCATTAGATTTATCTTGCTCTTCAGGTAAAAATGCACAATGTATTGATGAAATTAATAATGCTGGAGATACTTACACTGCTCTATTCATAGCATCAAGTAATGGATACTCAAGTATAAACCAACAAACAACAATTAAGAATCAATGTTAAAGGGATAATATAATCCCTTTTTCTTTTGCTAAATTATTGACTACAATTATTTATATATTGTATAATTTATTGTAGAGTAAAATAAAAAGATAGGGTTGGTAACATGATAGATAATCAAGAAACTAGTTTAACTAATAATGAAGTAACTGAAGAAGTAGTTCAATATGTAGATCAAGATGGTAATCCAATTGATCCTTCTTTAATTGATGAAAATGGTAATTATATAGGACAAGAAGTACAATATGTTGATGAAAATGGTAACCCTATTGATCCATCTCTAATTGATGAAAATGGTAACTACATAGGTAATCAACCTGCTCCTGAATTATCTCAAGAAGATATCCAAAACTTATCTACATCAGCCAGAGCGATGGATAATAAAGAATTATTAACTAGTATGGTTACATTTGATTATAATAGTGTTCCAATTACTGATATCGTTAATTCAATTATCTTAGATGCAATTAACAAAGGTGCATCAGATATTCACTTTGATCCATTTCCAGAAGGAATTAAAATTAGAATAAGAATTGATGGAGTTTTACATGATTATTCAATAGTTCCACTATATGTTAAGAATAATATGATAACTCGTATTAAAATTATTTCATCAATGAATATTACAGAATCAAGATTACCTCAAGATGGAGCTATAAGAACTGAACTTGCAAATAAAACTATAGATTTACGTGTTGCATGCTTACCTACTTCAATGGGAGAAAAGATTGCAATCCGTATTATGGACTATTCAATGTCTTCTGCTGGTGTTGAGGGATTAGACTTTAGTCCAAAGAACTTAAATAAAGTAAATAAAATGTTATCGTTACCAAATGGTATTATCTTAGTTACAGGAGCTACTGGTACAGGTAAATCAACTACAGTATACTCTATGCTTCAAGTATTAAACTCTGAAACAAGAAATATTATTACAGTTGAAGATCCAATAGAAATGAATATTGGAGGTATTAATCAAGTACAAGCTCAAGAAGAGATTGGATTAACATTTGCTAATGTATTAAGATCTATCTTACGTGAAGACCCAGATGTTATAATGATCGGTGAAATTCGTGATGATGAAACAGCAAGAATTGCTATTCGTGCATCTATTACTGGTCACTTAGTATTATCTACAATACATACAAATAACTCATTAAATACTATTGAACGTTTAACTGATATGTCAGTTGAAAGATATTTGTTAGGATCATCTCTTGAAGGTGTTATATCTCAAAAGTTAGCTAGAAGATTATGCTCAAAATGTAAACAAATAAGACCAACTACTGAATATGAAAAAGAAACATTTAGAAAAGCATTAAATAAAGAAGTTAATGAAATATATGTACCTGTTGGATGTCCTGAGTGTGATAATGGTTACCGTGGGCGTATTGCTATACATGAAGTATGTTTAATTAATCAAAAGATAAGAGATGCAATTACTAAAGGTGCAGATAAAGTTACATTAAGAAATCTTGTATATAATATTGGTGATACTGATACTATGCTACAAGATGGATTACAAAAAGTATTAAATGGTGAAACATCATTTGATGAAATATTAAAATTAATTGATTTAGATGATGATTTAGGTTCAGGAACTCAATTAGGACTAGAAGAACAATTAGAAGACTCACAAATGGGTGTAGTACCAACTAATGTATCCACTACTCCTCAATATATGCCTTATCCAGTTCCAATGCAATTTGATCCAAATATGATGAAAGAATTGATTAAAGCATTAAAATCTAATAAAGATGAAGATAAGAAAGATGTTAAAGAAGAAATAAAAGAAGAACCTATTAAAGAAATAGATGATGAACCAATTGAAGAATTAAAAGAACAAACTAATGATATTAAACCAATTGAATTAGTTGAAGAAGAAATTCAAGAAGAATCTCTATCATCTATTGAAGAAAATGATATTAATAAAGAAGAAAAAATAGAAGAAACTACTGAAGAACCAATTGAAGAGATTAAAGATTTGCATATTAAAGTTGATGATGATTACAAATTTGAAGCAGATACAACTCCAGTTGTAACTCTTAAATTAGATTCAACAAATACAGTTAAGCCAATACCTGTATTCGATGATTATGAAATAGTACCAGAAGGTAAAAAGAAGAAAAAGAAAAACAAAAAGAAAAAAGAATATGAAGATGGATATGAAGTAGTATCAATTAAGTCAGATATAAAAGATAATAAAGATGATTTAAATGATTTAAATATAACTAATAAAGTTGATAAAAAATCAGATAAAAAAGAGATTAAAGATGACTTCGAAATTCCTGATGAGGAATTAAGGAAAATCTTAGACTCGATGATAGAATAGGAGTTAGAAATAACTTCTATTTTTATACGCAAAAAAGAAGCGTTTTTAGCCTCTTTTATCATCTTTATATATATTTATATTATTTTATATATTTATACATTAAAACAAAATAAAAAAACTCACATAAGTGAGTCTTTATTATCCATTAATTTGTTTAGCTACTTCTTCAGCGAAGTTTTCAGATCTATGTTCCATACCTTCACCAACTTCATATCTAACCATAGATACTAATGAACCACCATTGTTCTTAACATATGTTTTGATATCCATTGATGAATCCTTAACGAATTCTTGATCTTCTAAGCAGTTTTCTTTGTAGTATTTAGAAATTCTACCTACTACCATCTTTTCAGCTATATCTTCAGGTTTTCCTTCTTCCATAGCTTGAGCTTTAAGTACTTCTTTTTCTCTTTCAAGTACATCAGCTGGAACATCTTCAGCTTTTAAATAAGATGGTCTCATAGCTGCAGCTTGCATAGCACAATCTTTAGCTACTTCTTCATTTGCACCTTCAGTAACAACTAAAGAAGCAATTTTACCACCCATGTGTAAGTATGGACCGAAGTTTTGTGAATCAGTCTTAATAACTAATTCTGCTCTTCTTAAAGATAATTTTTCTCCAATTGTAGCAGTCTTAGCAGTAATAATTTCATTAATAGTTTGTCCATCTACAGTTAATGCTAATACATCTTCAACTGATTCAATTTTGTCAGCAGATAATACAGCATTACCAATTGTATCAACTAAATCAACGAAATCTTGATTTTTAGTAACAAAGTCAGTTTCGCAGTTAACTTCAACTATAGAAGCTTTATTACCATCTACATAAATATTTGCTAAACCTTCAGCAGCAATTCTATCTGCCTTCTTAGCAGCTTTAGAGATACCTTTTTCTCTTAACCAGTCAATAGCAGCTTCAATATCTCCATTGCATTCAGTTAGTGCTTTCTTGCAATCCATCATTCCAGCGCCAGTTTTATTTCTTAATTCATTTACTTCTTTTGCACTTATCATACTTATACTCCTTTTTATATTATTTACTTAATACTTCAATTAATTCGTCTTTTTTCATAGTAGAATAACCTTTAACACCAGCTTCTTTAGCCATGTTTCTTAATTCAGTAACAGTCTTTGAAGCTAATTCATTATCTTCCTTAACTTCTTCTTTTACTTCTTCCTTAGTTTCTTCTACTTTAACTTCTTTTGTAGCTTTTTCTTCTTTTTTAGTTTCTTTAGTAGCTTCAGTCTTAAAGTCTTTTTTATCCTTAGTATCTTCAGTTACATAATCAACTACAGGTAATCCCTTAGCTTCACAAATAGCGTTAGTTAATACTCCTAATACTACTTTTACTGATCTAACAGCATCATCATTACCAGGAATTACATAATCAACAGCATCTGGATCACAGTTAGTATCAACTAAACCAAATACTGGAATATTTAACTTTCTAGCTTCTCTGATTGCGTTAATTTCTTTAGTTGGATCAACAATGATTAAAGCGTTTGGTAATTTTTCCATAGCTCTAATACCAGCTAAATTCTTATTTAACTTTTCGTATTCTTTCTTAATATTTTCTACTTCTTTTTTAGGTAGAGCTTCGAATGTTCCATCTTCTTGCATTTTTTCGATTTCTTCCATTCTCTTAACTCTTCTTCTGATAGTTCTGAAGTTAGTTAAAGTACCACCTAACCATCTTGAAGTTACATAGAAAGATTCAGATCTTTCAGCTTCTTCTTTTGATGCTTCAACAGCTTGTTTTTTAGTCCCAACAAATAAGAAAGAACCTCCGTTTTCAGCAATCTCTTTTACTTTAGTATATGCATATTCAATGCATTTAACTGTTTTTTCAAGGTCGATAATATAAATACCATCTCTTGAATTGAAGATGTATTCCTTCATCTTAGGATTCCATCTCTTAGTTTGATGTCCAAAATGAACACCTGCTTCTAATAAATAACTCATAGAAACAACAGCCATAATAACACTTCCTTTCGTTTATTTCATCCACATATTCAAGACATTCACCAACCTAATATGGCCACTAGGCATGCCCTCTAAATATGTGTGCCTATTTGGTTTACACAAAACCGTATTTAATATACCATTTATAATTAAAAAAATCAACGTTTTTACGTTGACTTTCTTAATTAATCTACATATTTCTTTATTATTTTATCAAAGTCATCTTTATTTGCAGGTTTAGTAACATACAAATCGAATCCTTCATTTAGATATCTTTCCTTTGCACCTAATACTGCATCAGCGGTTAATGCTACTACAGGAACATCAAAGCCATCAATTTTTTTAAGTTCATGTAGGGTTTGTACTCCGTCCATCATAGGCATCATAATATCCATAAATATAAGATCATATTTATTATTTTTAACTTTATTAATTGCCTCAATACCAGAGTTAGCAGATTCAACCTTATATCCTAAAGATGTAATTAATTTAGATTCTACCTTAATATTTAGATTATTATCATCTACAATTAATAGAATCTTACCATCGTTAGAATTGTTTTCAGCGTTGTTTTCTTCTTTTTCTTCTATTGTTTCTTCTTGTTTTTGTGAATTACCAGGTAAAACTACAATTGGAGTATTATCAGGAACAAATTGTGGGAAGTCAGTAATTTTATTACTTTCTTCTTGAATTTCCTTAACTTCTTCTTTAGGTTGTTCCGCTATAACTTCATTTGTAGGTAATACTTGATTATTATTATTTTCTTCTTGAATATCATATGTAGCACCATTATTTAAGAATTTGACTAATTGGCTATTTAATTCATATTTATCAATTGGTTTAGCTAAATAGCCATCGAATCCAGCATCTAAGTATTTTTCTTTCATACCATTTATTGCATTAGCAGTTAATGCAATTGTAGGTATATTAAATGATGGATTTTCTTTTAATTTATGTAGTGTTTCAACACCAGACATTCCTGGCATCATATCATCAAGTAAAATTAAATCATACTTATTACCATTTGTAATTAATTCTATACAATCAGCTCCAGAATTACATAAGGTAACACTAGGATTATATACTTTTAATAATTTATCAGCTACTTTTAAATTTAATTTATTATCATCAACAATTAATAATTTCTTACCAGTTAAATCTACTACAACATCTAATTTAGTTGTCGTATCATCTAATATAGCTTCAGATATTTTTTGATCAACAGAGAATGTAAATTTAGAACCTTCCCCATATACTGAATCAACTACTACTGTCCCCTTCATCATGTCTATTAATTGTTTAGTAATAGCTAATCCTAGTCCAGTCCCCTCAATAGTTTGATTCTTTTCCTCATCAAGCCTTTGGAATTTAGTAAATAATTTATTAATATCTTCCTTCTTAATTCCTCTACCTGAATCAGATACAATAAATATCAATCTTACGTATCCATTCATTTTAACTGATTGAACATCAAATCTAACAAATCCTTCATCAGTATATTTAATAGCATTAGTTAGGAAATTAATTAATATCTTTTTAATATTAAATTTATCTCCAAATAAAGCTTTAGGTAAGTCAGGCGTAATATTAACTTGGAAATCAAGCGGTTTATCTGCTAATCTACCTCTAGCTAATTTAACAACTTCATCAAGCATCTTTTGAGGATTATAATCATTTTCAATTAATTCAATTTTACCAGATTCAATTTTAGAAATATCAAGAATACCATTTACTATTTCAAGTAATGTTTCTGATGCTCCCATGACATCCTTGGCATTTTCTTTAGCTTCTTCAAGTGTTGTTGCTTGATTAATACATTCAGAGAATCCTACAATAGCATTTAATGGTGTTCTTATTTCATGCGACATTGAAGATAAAAAATCAGACTTCGCAGCATTAGCTTTTTCAGCACGTTCCTTTTCCACTTCAATTTGCTCTAACATTTTAATATCAGGATTTTCAATCGTAAAATACATAATTATACACAATACAGTCTCTATAGATGCAGTAACGACAATTTCAGGATGTTTGATTTGAATTATGGCAGATATAGTTCCTAAAATTGTATATAATATAATTGGAAAAATTTTAACAAAAGAAATCTTTTTGACATTTAATATGGATATAAATATTATTAAAGTAGTTGTAATAATCGTTGATATATATGTAACACTAACCGATAATCCAAATGAATAGAAAATATTTGTATCAAAATTAGCAAACAATTCAACTGGGCAAATAAAAATTAAAATAGACTCTATAATAAATAGAATACTACATGCGTACAATTTCCATTTCCTATAATTAGTAATAACAAACATGTATAATAGTACTAGATTTAGAAAGAACATAAACAATACTAAATCAAATTTCATTACGACATCAGTAAGAATAATCGGCAAACTATTGCTATGATATGCGATATTCTCGACAATTAATTGGAAAAGGCAAACAATTAAGTTTGTAATAAGTAAAAGTTTATATATTTTATTTTCTGCATTATTTAATCTAGATTTAGAAAAATATACGAAAATATAAATGGAAATAATAATTATACTAAAAACAGTAGCAACAGTAACATTAGTTATCAACATTCCAACTCACCTCTATTATAGATAATATCATATAATAAAAAAAAGATAAATAATCATTTATCTTTTTATTGTGTTTTGTAGATTAAAAATGACATCAGTAAATCCATCGTTTTCACTTCTCATCAATTGATTGTCTCGTTTACTTGTTTTTGATACTGGTATAGTATCTCTAACCTTGAATCTATATGGAACTGCATTTAGACTGCCGAGTTGCTCATAAACACTCTTTTGTATATCTCGCATTATTTTTTCATAATCTGACGGATTTTTAGTATCTAGTACTAAATGTAGACAAATAACATCATTACTATACTCATCTTTTGATGTTATTGATGCACAAGATATTACATCTGGATTTTGCATTGCAATCCTCTCGATATCAAAATTATATACTTTTTCTCCATTTATCATAGAAAAATCACTCATTCTACCATAAATGTATACCATTCCCTCTGAGTCAACACTACCTAAATCGCCAGTACAACTCCATCTTTCACCATTTTCATCATAATAAAAATATCTACTAGTAGCTTCTGGATTTTTAAAATATTCTTTCATCGCACACTTAGTTTTAGCAATAATTTGCCCTTTTTCACCATATGGCAATTCATTAAAGTTTTCATCAACTATTTTAATGATTACGCCAGGAATAGGAATACCAATAGATTCATCTGAACGATAGAAATCATCTGTTTGAGTAGTTATTCCTGAACCAGATTCACATTGACCATATCCAATTTTTAATGCAGCTTTTGATCCATGAGCTGAAAGGACTTTTTCAATACCTTCTTTTCTTTCTTTTTTTAATGGTTCGCCGCCTTCAAATGCATTATTAAAGAATGATAAATCAACATTGTCTCTAAGTTTCTTTTCCACAAAACCATCATACATAGTAGCAGTTGCGACTGTACCATTGATATGATGTTTAATAATATTATTTACAAATATATCTTTATCAAATCTAGGATCCATAAAAATTGTGATTCCTTTGGATAAAGGTAAATGAACAGATGTACTTAAACCTGTAGACACCCATGGTGGAATTAGTTGATAGAATTTTTGTTGTCTATCTAAAACTATATTACAAGCATCATACGAATGAATTGATTCTTGAAAACTATCATTTGTTAAAAGTATAGACTTAGCTTCTCCAGTTGAACCAGATGAATTAATAAGAGCTAAAGGCATACCCTCCTCATAATCTACAGTAGGTGCTTCCGCTTTATTATAATTATTATTTATAAAATCGTACCAATATGTCAAGCTTTTGTTTTTCTTAGCTCTCTTTAAAAACTTAAGAATAGCAGATGCAGAGTTAAAGAACGGTATAGCAATTGTCTCTTGAATCGAAGTATTAGGAAGAGCATCTTTAATCATGTCATAACATTTATCAAGAACAAACATATATTTAGCATTGCACTCATTCAATCTATCATGAATATTCTTAGCACTAAAGTATGGCGGAACGAAATAAGGAACAGCACCAATTTTAGAGCACGCATAGAATAGGTAAACTACCTCAGGAGTTCCTGTTGAACATATAGAAATGTAATCACCTTTTTTAATTCCCTTTGCAGTTAACGCATTTGCTGTATAATCAATCGACTTAAATAATTGTCCAAAAGTAATTTTTCTACCAAAATACTCTATAGCTATTTCATCGGGATGATCTTTATTAGCATCAACCAATTCTTGATATACGGTTTTTTTATCAGTATAAGAATACATTTTTTCAACATCTGTATATCTAAACCAAGGCTTATCTACAGATGGATAACCAACTGGTGGTCCTTGTATTTCGCCTTTCGCTAATTGTTGTAAATAAAGGTCTCTTTGCTTTTTTTCTTCTTCTGTTAATTGTGCCTCTTTTTGATTAATTCTTTTTATAGTTTCTTGTTCCATAATCAACACACTCCATATACATATAATTATACTATTCATTATGAATTTTATCAAATATCATTAAAACAATTAATGTAAATAAAAAAACACCTAATTACTTAGATGCTTTAGCTTCTTTTTTAGCTTGTTCTTTTTTCTTCTTTTCGTTGTAAGCGTCAATACTTACAAGTCTTACTTTATGTCCTTTAATTATACCAAATGTCTTTTTTACACCTTCTGGTAAATGTTTTTTATAAGTTCTCATGAGCTACACCCTCCACTTCGCTTATTAATTATAACAAATAATGTTATTTATAGCAAGAAAATATTTGCTATATCGATAAATGATAATATATATTTACAATAATTAAAATCAACTTGGTTGTCCCAAAAGGATTCGAACCTTTGAATTCTGATCCAGAGTCAGACGTCTTACCACTTGACCATGGGACAATGACAAATAAATTATAACACTTATTATTTATATAAACATATAATAAAATCTATTAATACATTAGTTTTATCCTTATTCTTATACTTTTTAACTACATTTTGTACCATTGGGATATCATTTGTAATAATATTATCAACCCCATAGTTGATTAAAGATTTAACA
>JAIKYM010000114.1 GCA_024683115.1 Bacilli bacterium | reverse complement strand
ATTTTTTGTACGTTCAAATGTATTTATAATATCATCATCAGATAATACTTTATCCTTCTTAAAGTCAAATGTTGATACAAATATATGATCACTTAATAATTTGAAAGATATCATATTAGATAAAATATCATATCTACTCTTATTTATTAAAACTTTAACATATCTAGATATTTCTACATTACTATTTGATAATAAAGTATATATTAATTCTTTATAATGATGATGATATTATAAATACATTTGAACGTACAAAAAATAAACGTTACAGTAATAATTAGGTACATTAGTACCTTTTTATTTTTATATTTGCTATAATATAGGAGGTGATTTTATATGGACTTAAATCATATAAGAAATTTTTCAATAATTGCTCATATTGATCATGGTAAGTCTACACTTGCTGATAGAATACTTGAATTAACGGGTAATGTTGATTCTCATGATATGAAAGATCAATTACTAGATAGCATGGATATTGAACGTGAAAGAGGAATTACAATCAAATTAAATGCTGTTAAGTTAAATTATAAATATAATAATGAGGATTATATATTTCATTTAATTGATACTCCAGGACATGTAGACTTCTCTTATGAAGTGTCTAGATCTTTAGCTGCCTGTGAAGGTGCTTTATTATTAATTGATGCTGCTCAAGGTATTGAAGCTCAAACACTAGCAAACTTCTATTTAGCATTAGAAAGTGATTTAGCTATTATTCCTGTTATTAATAAAATAGATTTACCTAATGCTGATGTTCCTAAAAGAATTGAAGAACTAACTAAGACTCTAGGTTTTAGGGAAGAGGATATAGTATTATGTTCTGCTAAAACTGGTGAAGGTGTAAAAGAAATTTTAGATAAGATAGTTGAAGTGATACCTGCACCTAAAGAACTAGATACAAAAGAAACAAAAGCGTTAGTATTTGACTCTTATTTTGATTCTTATCGTGGTGTTGTTGCATCCATTAGAGTGTTCTCTGGATCGATTAAGAAAAACGATAGAATTAAAATGATGGAAACTGGAGCTGAATATGATGTGGTCGCTATTGGTGTTTCTAGACCTAATAAAGAACTAGTAGATGAATTGACCCCTGGTGAAGTTGGTTGGGTAGATGCATCAATTAAAAATATTGATACAGTTCGTGTTGGCGATACAATGACTGTTAAAAGAAGTGAAGCCAAAGAACAATTACCTGGTTACAAACCAATGAAACCGATGGTTTATTCAGGAATTTTTCCGATTGAACCAAATAAATTTAATGCACTAAAAGAAGCGTTAGAAAAATTAAAACTTAACGATGCTTCATTAACCTTTGAACCTGAAACGTCTGAAGCTTTAGGATTTGGATTTAGATGTGGTTTCTTAGGATTATTACATATGGATGTAATTGAAGAAAGATTAAGACGTGAATTTGAACTAGATATTATTGCTACAAGTCCATCTGTTATTTATGAAGTAATAACTACTAGTGGAGAAGAATTGATTATTGATTCTCCAAGTAAAATGCCTACTAAAGAAAAAATAAAAGAAATAAGAGAACCATTTGTAGAAACATCTATATTTGTTCCTTCTGAATATATTGGCCCGATTATGGAATTATGCCAAGATAAAAGAGGTATATATAAAAATATAGAGTATATTAATGAATCTAGAGTAAATATTCACTATGATATACCTTTATCAGAAATAGTATATGATTTCTTTGATAGATTAAAATCTAGTACTAAAGGTTATGCTTCATTTGACTATGAACTTTGTGGATACAAAGCTCAAGATTTAGTTAAGATGGATATATTAATAAATGGAGAACCTGTTGATGCCTTATCAATGATAGTTCATAAAGATTTTGCTTATGAAAGAGGTAAAAAGATAATAGCATCATTAAAGAAGATTATTCCTAGACAATTATTTATTGTTCCTTTACAAGCTAGTATTGGAACACATGTAATTGCTAGAGATAATATTTCTCAAATGAGAAAGAATGTATTAGCTAAATGTTACGGTGGAGATATTTCACGTAAGAAGAAATTACTAGAAAAACAAAAAGAAGGTAAAAAGAGAATGAAGACTATTGGTAGAGTAGAAATGCCACCTGAAGCCTTCTTAGCCGTATTACAAACTGATACTGAAGAATAATAAAGATATACTCTTTATTATTTTTTTATTCTATTATATAATTATTAAGTGATTAATATGGAATTCTTACAAAATTTTATAAACTCATTACATGATATATTAGGAAACTTAGGAACAGTAGGGATAATTGCAGCTTGTGCTTTAATGTTTTTTGAATCTATCGTTCCTTTTATGCCACTATCAGTATTTATAACTGTTATCTTTTATACATTTGGTAGTTTTAAAGGTATCTTAATATGTTATATATTTACATGTTTAGGTTGTATTACGTCCTATGAATTATGCAGGAGAATATTTAAAAAGTTTATTGAAAATAAAATAATACCTAGACTAGGAGAAAAAAAGCGAGATGTCTTGGAAAAGTTTATGAAGAAGACAGGTAAACTCTCTACTTCTAGTTTAACTGTACTGTTAGCTATTCCCTTTACACCATGTTCACCAGTTAACGTTGCAGCTGGTATAACTGATGTTGATAGAAAAAGATTTTATACTTCTATAATTGTTAGTAAAATATTTATGGTTTATTTCTGGGGGTACATAGGTACATCATTACTAGAAAGTTTAAATAATCCATTTATAATAATAAAAGTAGTGATTATACTGGTTATTTCTTGGTTATTAAGTAAGATTTTAGGTAAAGTATTAAAATTTGATTAGGAGG
>JAIKYM010000113.1 GCA_024683115.1 Bacilli bacterium | reverse complement strand
AAGTAAGAACTATTGATAACACTACAGCAAATAAGTAATTATTTGCTTTTTCTTTGCAATAATATTGTATAATCAGAATAATTTCTTATAGTACGAATATAGTTAATAAAATCATCTATATATACATTCATATTATTCACCTAATATAATTATACAATATTATTGCAAAGAAAAAGCAAATAATTACTTATTTGCTGTAGTGTTATCAATAGTTCTTACTTTAGCTTTTCCATTAGTTTTAGAATGTTTCTCTTCAAGTTTATATTCTAATTTATCAAATATTGGTTCTGCATAGTTAGATAACATATGTAACTTGCTTGAAGTTGGTACAGAAACTACAACATCAGAAGTAAAGAAGTCAGCTATCTTTTTAACAATAGATTTTTCTCCTTTATTTTCAAAACTAGAATCGAAATAGAAATAATCTGATCCAGCTTTAGTAGTAGAAATTGTAGATAATGATCCATAATAAGCTACCATATCATTTTCTCTTTTTGAGATAAAGAATTTACTTACATCATTGTTTTCAAAATCTACTTGCTTGAACATATCTACTGATACATCGTTTGCATCTTTATATTTAGTATTACATTTAGCACATTCACCATTTACTACTAAAGTGATTGGCCTAACATCTTCACACTTAGAGTTAATATTAATACAATTATCTACTTTGCATATTTCTAAACCTAATGGTTCATTATAAATAGTATTAATTTGCATTTGTACACCATTATTAATTTTTTTCCCACGTAAGAACACATCAATATTTTCATCAGGCATATAATAATCGCCTAATAATCTAGTAAATGAATCATTTAATAAATATTCAATTGAACTTTTTTCTAATTCAGTTAAAACAGTAATATGCGATAATTGTTCAATAACTTTCTCTGTTAAATTTATCTTTTCCATTATAAAACCTCCCTTTTTACAAAATACTATTTTACTTAAACAATAGCATATAAGTCAAGAATACTATTAGTAAAGTTGACACTATTATACCATTTACTCTATCAGCTGTATTAGGTCTACCATTAACTCCAACAATCATAGCTGAAAGGTAACCACCAATTAAACCACCTAAGTGAGCAAAGTTATCTATACCTGGAGTAGTAAAACCTATAAATAAGTTGATACATATTACAGGTAATATTTGATAAATAATTGCATTGCCTAAATATAATCTATAATGATATCCAAAATATAATAATGCTCCAAGAAGTCCAAATATTGCACCAGATGCACCTACAGACATTACTTGTGAACCATTAATTACTCCACTTAATAATGAGGACGTAAATATACTTATTATATATACAAATAAGAATTTAATCTTACCTAATACAGTCTCAAGTTGAGTACCAATTATATATAATGAATACATATTACATAATAAGTGAATTAAACCACCATGTAAGAATGCAGAAGTAAATAAGCGGTAGTAATCCCCTGCTTTTACAAGTTCAGCATTCATACCATATTTACTACTAGTTATAATACCTGCTATTTGTAAGAAATATATAGCAATATTAATAGCTATTAATAAATAAGTTATATAAGTAACTTTCTTACTGAATGTATTTTCATATAATTTATTTCTTTCTTCAGTACTCTTATTAATATCATTAGTAACATTAATAAAGAAATCCATTGCATCATCAGATGATATTTTATCATCTTTAATTGTTGGGAATACATCCTTTAATGTTTTATTGATATCAGTCATTTCAGTTATCTTACATATTTTATTATGTTTAGCATCAGTTAATTCTACATCATCATTAACATTTAATAGGATAGTTAAATAATCCATATTAAGTGATAATGTTTTTCTTTTTATTTGTTTAATAACTGTACTAGCTTTAAACTTATCAAAATCTAATTGTTCTTTATTATGAATATAGTTACCATTTATTCTTATAACAGAATAATCTTTATCTAAATTCTCTAACCATATTTCATTATCTAGTCCATTAACAATAATAGGTTGATAATTTTCTTTAGTAACAAAATAATGAACTAATCTCATAGTAATTTCATCTGTTTTTGAAATACTCATATTCATATATTTATCACTCCTTATGCTTTATTTTATTCTTTTTCCTCTAGAGTTTCAAGGTAAGATTTAAACTCATCAGGTATATCACATTCAAAATACATATCTTCACCAGTAATAGGATGTTTAAAACTAATTGATGTTGAATGTAAGAATTGACCAAATAAAGGATTATCACATGTTCCATATAATGGATCATTAACAATTGGATATCCTATGTAGTTTAAATGAACTCTAATTTGATGAGTTCTACCAGTTTCAAGTTTTAATCTTAATAAAGTATATCCCTTATACTTTTTAATAACTGTTAAATGAGTAACTGCATCTTTAGCATTCTTAGCAGTTACAGCCATTCTTATTCTATTCTTTTCATCTCTTCCAATTGGAGCATCTATAGTTGCAGTATCAGATGGAAATTCACCTTTAACTAAAGCAATATATTCTCTAACAATTTCATGACGAGATAACATATCAGATAATAATTCATGCGCTTTATTATTCTTAGCAACTATCATAATACCGGATGTATCTTTATCAATTCTATGAACAATACCTGGTCTAACTTCTCCATTTATATCAGATAACTTATTTGTATAATGCATCAAAGCATTAACCAATGTACCTGATGCATTACCATTTCCAGGATGGACTACCATACCAGATGGTTTATTAATAATAATTAAATCATCGTCTTCAAAGATTATATTTAAAGGTATTTCTTCTGCTTCGATATTTACTTCTTCTTTATAATCTTCATCTATAGTAATAACATCATTTTCTCTAATGTCATAATGAGGAGTAACAACTTCTCCATTAACTAAAACATTACCATTTTTAATTAATTTAATAATATAAGATCTAGATTCATCAATATAATCAGTCAAATACTTATCTAGTCTTCCTTTTTGATTTTCTTGAACTCTTACTTCCACGTTTACTCAACTCCTCTTTTATTGTACTTATTATTAATAATATAACTCCTATAACTATAGCCATATCAGCTATATTAAATGTAGGAAAATAATAATTGCCAAACTTAAATGATATAAAATCTCTTACATATCCTATAAATAATCTATCAGCTAAATTACC
>JAIKYM010000084.1 GCA_024683115.1 Bacilli bacterium | reverse complement strand
ATATCTATTTTTATTTAAATTTATTATAATATTTTTAGGTGATTTTAATGAAAAAGTTAGATATTATATATGAAGATAAAAATATAATAGTAATAAATAAGCCGTATAACACACTAACTATTGGTACAAATAAGAAAGTAGAAGAAAAAGATACTAAGAAAACAACACCTAAAACTAATACTGCTAAAAAGACAAACAATACAAAAAAGGCTAATACAGCTAATAAACCTAAAACAAATAATAAACCAGCTGCTAAAAAGACAACTACAGCTAAAGCAAATAATAATAAACCAAAAAAGACAAATAAGTCTAATAAACCAAAAGTAACTAAAGTTAAACCTGAAGTAGTTGAAGCAAAGGTTGAAGAAACTGATGTAGTAATTGCTCCAGTTAAGATTGAAGAACCTGAAGTTATTGAGAATCCAATTGAAGAGGAAGAAGAATATGTTCCTACAATTGAAGATACTCAAAAGATTGAAGCAGTTATTAAACAAGAAGAAGTAACTGAAGAAGCTCAAGAAAAGACCTTAGTAGATAAGAAAAAAGAAGCAATTAAGTGTGAAAAAAGAATAGATTTAGGTATTGGTATTGTATTATTAGGATTAGTTTTATTAATTGTTACAACATATTTATCATCAGCTACACAAGTAGGTAAAAATGTTGTAGACGGACTAGTAATTGGATCACTAGCAATTGAATTAATTGGTATTATAGTTATTGTTTATAATACAGTTAAATCAAATAAATAATAAATGATAGAAGAATTAGAAAAAATTATAAATGAATCAGACAACATAGTATTCTTTGGAGGTGCTGGTGTATCAACAGAATCTGGTATTCCGGATTTTAGATCACAAGACGGATTGTATCATATGAAATATGATTATCCTCCTGAGTTGATATTATCTGATTCTTTTTTCTTTAATAATTATAAAGAATTCTATAGATTCTATTTTGATAAAATGATCTATGAAGATATCAAACCTAATTACACACATAAATTTTTAAAAGAATTAGAAGACGCAAATAAACTAAAAGCCATAGTTACACAAAACATTGATAACCTACATGAACAAGTTGGTAGTAAAAATATTTATCATATACATGGTACTATTAATACTAATCATTGTATTGATTGTAATAAAGAATATAGTCTAGAAGAACTATTAAAAATAAAGGATAATCCTATATGTTCATGTGGTGGTAAAATAAAACCAGATGTGGTATTATATGGTGAGATGTTACCAGAGGATGCGTATCAAAAAGGTTTAAAAGCCATTAGTGAAGCGGATACATTAATAATTGCTGGTACATCACTTACAGTTTATCCTGCAGCTGGTATGATTAGAGTTTTCAATGGTAAGAACTTAATCATTTTAAATAAAGATCATATCAACATACCATGTACACTACAGATAAATGATAAACTTGGGGAAATATTTAAAAATATTAAAATAAGGAGTTAATATGGATATTGAATTAATAAGTTATATTATATGTGGAATTATTCCAGTCATATATTTATTCATTTATATCATGAATGAAAATACTAAAACTAAAAAGAAAAGAAATTACTTATATGGATTTGTTGTTGCTATAGTAATAGCATTAATACTACTTGCTATTAAACTATTAGTATTTACTTTAGTAATTGATAAAAAGAAAGAAGATAATAATGCGACAACAACCACAACTACAGTTGTAACTACAGAAGAAACAACTACTACTAAAAAGACTACTACTACAGTTAAAACAACAAAGAAGACTTCATATGATTATAGTAAAATACTTGAACCTACAGGTGGTGAAGTAATTGGTAAAACATCAAAAGGATATGAAATTAAAAAAGTAGATGGATTATATTATGTAGATGGTTACTTAATAGCTAATAAAACATTTGATTTACCTGAAAATTATAATCCAGGTGGAATGAATAAAGTTGTTAGTGAAGCAGCTAATAAGATGTTTGCTGCAGCTAAAGCTGAAAAGGGATTTAACTTATACAATGCATCAGGTTTTAGATCTTACTCTACTCAGAAGACTATCTATAATAGATATGTTTCAAGAGATGGTAAAGATAAAGCTGATACATACTCTGCACGTCCTGGTTATTCAGAACATCAAACAGGATTGGCATTCGACGTATGTGATAAAAATGTTGGTGCATGTATTACTTCAGGATTTGATAAAACTGAACAAGCTAAATGGTTATCTGAAAATGCCCATAAATATGGTTTCATATTAAGATATGTTAAAGGTAAAGAAAATGAAACAGGTTATATGTATGAATCATGGCATTTTAGATATGTAGGTACTGAACTTGCTGAAAAATTATACAACAATGGTGATTGGATTACCGTAGAAGAATACTTTGGTATATCTTCTTCATATGATACTAAACCAATAGGTGCTTAATGAAGAAAGTATTAATATTAGTTTTTAGTTTATTAGTTCTTGGAGGTTGTAATAAAATGAATCAATCAAATGAAATACAAAAGATTAAAGAAGAAAATAATTTTATTATTGTAGATGTTAGAACTCATGAAGAATATCAAGAAGGTCACTTAGCAAATTCAATTAATATTCCATATGATACAATTGATGAAAATGTTGACCTAGATAAGAATAAAACTATATTAGTATATTGTAAATCAGGCGTTAGAAGTAAAAATGCATATAACAATTTAACTAACCTAGGTTATAAAGTATATGACCTTGAAGCCTATGAAAAAATAACAGAGTTTGAGAAAGTTAGATAAGTAATCTAACTTTTTTTATTGTATAATATTTATAGGTGATAATATGGACTTTTTAAAGAATTTAAAAGACAATTCAATACTACTAATACCTAATAATATAAGAAATAAAATATTAGATTATATAAATGATAATAACCTATTATTAAA
>JAIKYM010000063.1 GCA_024683115.1 Bacilli bacterium | reverse complement strand
CTTAATACTAGGTAAAGATTCTTTAAGAGTATTCTTAAAGACTGCTATGAATATGGCTAAGTATCAAAACAAACTTACTCCATATGATGAAATGATATTTAATGATGTAATTAAATATTTGAAAGAGTGTGAATTAATAATACCAACTGAATTATATAAAGAGGTTAAAATGGATTTGCCTAACTCATGGTATATAACACCACATAATCATTTATATAATACACTTGGCCTAAATGGACACAAGGAAGCAAATCTTATCTATCCTTTTTACTATGATATTCTTACTAATGAAAATTTCTCAAGTGGCAAAGGATTATTAAAACGTATTAGAACCATTCTTAAAGATGGTGCAATTGAAAAAAGAGACTTTGATGATTACACACATTTAATCTATGATTTTCCATCTGTATTTTCTGAAGAATACTATGATTTACCAAATGATAAAAAGCTCGCTTATAAATGTTTTTATCGTAAGTCATATAATCCTAAAATTGTTAATTTAATTGTTGGTATATTAAGTGCTCAAGCTAGTTTATATGAATTCTTCTATTATCTAAAGAATACTTCTAATGATTATCAAGCTGATATTAATTATTTAAAACAATTTAGTTTAGATGAAATATTAGTTAGATGTTGTGGCTTTCATAAGATAATATCACCTGTTGATAAAATGATTTCTACTTCTGATGTTAATTATCAAGAAGATTTTGCAGAGTATATTAAACAAGGATGGCATATAGACTTTGTAAAACCTATAGTTTTAAACTCTTCAGGTAGACTAGAAGAATTAACTGATGATTTTATGAACATTAGAAATTTCATAAGAGATTAATTAGGATAATAAAAAAGCTAACTATATGTTAGCTTTTGTTTTTCTTTGGATTTATTTCTTCACCATATACATCAAAAAGTGTTAATTGACCTTCTGCGTATTCATCATAATGTTTTAAATCTTGAAAATGATATGTATCAAATGTATTGTGATTTGTTCTTGAAGTATAACCTTGTAATTGCTTTAAGTAATTAGCATATTCAATAAATAATAATCTCAATTGAGTATAGTTATGTAGTGTCCCATTTATTCTACTACTATATAATATGCTACTTATATAATCTTCAATTTTAATATGTTGTTTATTAAGCATTTTATCACATATTGCTTCTCTTAAATCACTACTATATAAACGATCTCTATCATAGAAGTGTTTATCATTAGTTTGAATTATTTTATATAATAGAGAACGGTAATAATCATTTAATTCATTAGTATGTTCTAATGCTACTGATTGTCCAGTTTTCTTTTGTCTTGATCTTAATTCAGCAAAATGTCTAAGTGAATTATATAATTTTGTTAAATCAGTTCCTTGATAATCAAATATAGTAGGTGATGTTTTTACATCAAAATCTCTAAATGGATATTCTACATCAAAGAAGTGTTGTCCGAATTTAACTTTTTCATTGTATTCTTGCAATATATCTTTAGCTTTATCAAACGGTAATTCCATTGTTTGAATATCTAAATCAGATATATCATCAAAATCTCTTTTTAAAGTTCCGTCTACTAATAGTTTTAAACCTGTGGCTTCACCAGATTCACCATTAGCTAAATAGTATTTTTTTGCCATATGATCCCATCTTTCTTGTAACATACTATAACATAATTGATAATGTATAATCAATCTTAATATGATATACTTATAATAGAGGTGTGTTATGAATAAAATAAAGAATCTTAGACCTTATGTTATTTACTTTATGTTATATGCTATGATTGGATGGATATATGAAGTATTCTTAGAAGTAGTAGTGTATAAGTGGGGATTTAGTAATAGAGGAGTTCTATTTGGACCTTGGTTACCTGTATATGGATTTGGAGCATTGTTATTCTTAGTTACTGCTTATAAATTAATTAAGAATAAAAAAGGATTAAAGAAATACTTATATATACCACTTGTATTCTTAGTATGTATGGTAGTAGCTACTACATTAGAGTTATTAACATCATATATATGTGAATTCTTCATGGGATCTTGGCCTTGGCAAACATATGCAGACTATAAGATTAACTTCCAAGCAAGAATAGCTTTATCACCATCTATTAGATTTGGGATAGGTGGAGTAGCATTCTTATATTTATTACAACCATTGTTTGAGAAGATTGTTAATAAGTTAAAAGATAAGAAATTAACAATTACATCTATTGTAATATTAGTAATACTAATAATAGATTGTATTTATTCATTCATAATAAAGTAGGATAATTCCTACTTTTTTTAGTGACAAGTAGAATAATAATACTATATAATTATAATAGGTGATGCTGTATGTTTGATATAAATAACGCACTTATAAGTTCAATTGTATTAGGAGACTATAGTAATATAAGAACTTTAACTAATCGAAGAAATGATATTACAGAGCAATTAGGTACTCCAATTATTGGTGTTACGATTGATAGAAATATTAATAATAATGATGAGTTATTGGAATTATTATCATTAGCGCAAATAGATAGCTGTTTAAACATTAATATGGAAACTTTACGTAATCCAGTTATATATGAATTTTTACACCATCTTGTAGCTAATAATAGACAAATTGTAATACTAAGAATAATGGATGAAAACTATACATTGACTCAAGAAGACTATGATTTGATTGCTCAACTTGATCCGTATTCTGTTTATGTAGATGATTATGATGACAATATTGAACAAACTGGACCTTTTCTTCATGCTCAACATGGATTGTATAAGTATACAACATCTGATGAAGATACAGGGAGAAGAACAGATAATTACATCGAACGTGATTCAGCACAAGTATATCATTTTACAAGAAATATAACTGATATAGAAATTGGTTTATTGAATTCTTCACATTTTATAGAATGGGATAGTAATCCTATCATAGAAATAAATATTCATAATCCAAGTGAATATATGAATGTATTAAGCCAATTAGAAAAGATTAATGGCATTGAAAGAGCTAGAATTCGCTTTATTGGCTATCCTTTAGATAAAAGTGAAGATCAATATTGGGAAGCTTTATCTCAATCTAGATTAGCTAACAATATAGATATATTATTTTCAACATGTCACGACTTGGTTGTTATGTATACTCAAGAACCATTCTGTGGAAGAAAAGAATTGTATTCTGAACTAGAAGATAGTGGATTACAATCATTAAATAATTATAGAACAATGTTACGTAGCATAGATGAAGTATCTAAACTAATTCAAGATAATAACTTTAGTCCACTTGAATCTGCTATTTGTGCAAAAAGATATTTAGATAAAAACTTTATATATGATGATGATTATAGAGAAAATGATCAAATGGCTAATATTAATATAGGTGATATTTTTATTCATGGTAATGGAGAAAAGATGAGAGCTATATGTTTAGGATTTGCATCACTTTATTCTGTAATGTTAAGAAGAAATGGTATTAAGTGTTTTAGATATGGCGCTGATCAACATGAACGTAATGTAATAAGTATTAAAGATCCTAAATATAATGTAGATACAGTAGCAACTGTTGATACTACATTTGATTTATCTAGTAGTCATAGTAATAACTTAACTTATGATAATTTCTTATTATCGCCAGAAAAGGCTGCTTCTGTTTATAATGATTTCTTTACTATACCAGATTCATTAATTGCTAGACCAGAAAGTAGAAATAGTTTAGCTATTGACTATCCTGATCCATATAGTGCCTTTTTCCATCCACTAAGACCTTCAGTTATAGGATATGACTATAGAATGTTGGAATTAATGGAATATGCTCGTGATGATGATAATAATACTGAACAATACTATCAAGATGTTTTAATTGATATGTATAGAAATGGTGTATTTAGTCAAATTGATGAAGAAAAACTTAGAAGTGCAGCGAAATATGTAGAAGAACGCATGGGTTCTGAATTTACACCAGAACAAGTTGATGTTGCTTTAGATAGTAGAGCGGATGTTATAGCTAATAACAATGATCCTACTTGTACAAGTATTTATTCTCATAATACATATTCTATAGTTAATGATATATTAAATGATGAATATGTTAGAAATTATGTAAGTGGTTCTACAATAACAAATAATAATCAACAACAAGAAGTTGAAGAAGAAGTGGAAGAAACTAATACTGAAGAAGAAAGTATTACACAAGAGGAAGAAGTTGTAGTTAACAATCCAATACAAGAAGAACAATTAGTTGTAGAAGAAATCGGTGCTGAAACTCAAGAAGAAGCAGAGATAATTGATACTACTGAACCAGAAGAGGAACCAGTAATTGAGATTGATACTGAAGCTCCAATTATTGATGAAATTCAACCGGAAGAAGAAATTCAAGAAGAACAACAAGAAGTAGAACAACCTGTTGAAGTTGTTAACACTACAACTGAAGAACAAGTAAATACAAATAATACTGAAGATAATAGTCTTTCTGAATTAACTGATGAACAAATACAAGAAGAATTAGATGAACTATGGAGAACAGTAGTGTCATCTGGAGATGAAGCATCAGAAGATGAAATAACAAGAATGTATAATCTTGTTAATGAACAAGATAGAAGAACAAATAATAACATAGAACAAATTTCTAATGAAATAGAAGAACAAACTGAAGAAAGAGAAGAAATCGTTGAAGAAGTAACCCCTTCAGAGGAAGAAGTTAATAGAGTAGTTGAAAGTAGACCATCTATTATAAGTGTTACTCAAACTGAAGAAACAAATGATCAACAAAATATAATTGATGATGATTTACTTGAAGAATATAGATATTACTTAAGATCAGTTATACCTGCAAATGTATATACTGATGATCTTGTTTATAGAAACTTCGATGTTAATGAAATAGGATATCAATTAGATGAAAATGAAAAAGATGATATCTTAGAATATAGAGAAAGATTAAACTCAAGATAAAAGACAGGCTAATAAACCTGTTTTTTTATGCTATAATATTTTTAGAAGAGGTAAACATGAATTATATAGACACAAGAAATGACTTAATTAAAGAATACTTTAAAGTACTATCTAATGATTTTCCAGATTGGTTAAATGAATATATAGAAACGCCTGCTATGTTAAAACAACAATATGTAAGTGTAACATGTGGAAAAGTATATTCTAAGTTATTTGACTACAATGATTTTAGTTCACTAGATCATTCAATAGGAGTGGCATTAGTTATATGGAATTTTACTAAGGATAAAAAACAAACTTTATCTGGATTATTCCATGATATAGCAACACCAGCATTTAAGCATTGTATTGATTTTTTAAATGGTGATTATATGACTCAAGAGTCAACTGAAGAATTAACTAAAACAATTATTAGTGATTCTAAAGAAATAATGAGTTTATTAAAAAGAGATAAGATTGATATAGATGAAGTGTGTGACTATCATATATATCCAATAGCTGACAATGATACACCTATGTTATCAGCAGATAGATTAGAGTATTCTTTATCAAATGGATTAATTGTATTTAAAATGAATACTTTAGATGAAATAAAAACTATCTATGATGATATAGAAATACAAACAAATGAAAAAGAAATAATAGAATTAGGTTTTAAGACTAAAAAGATAGCTAGATTATTTGTTAAATATACATCTATTTTCTCTATCAATTATAGAGATGATCCTACAAGATTTTATATGCAAGCAATAGCTGACATATTAAAGAAAGTTAGTGATGAAGGATTAATATCTAAAAGAGATTTATTTGATTTAAAAGATAGTGAAGTAGTAGATATTATCAATAAATCTAGTTGTAAAGAATCATTTAATAAACTAATTAATATAACTAAAGTAAAAGTATCTAAAGAAGAACCAAATGCTAAATATTATATTAAACATGGTGCTAAGGTTAGATACATAGATCCACTTGTAAATGGTAAAAGAATATCAAAAGAGTGTAAGATTGCTGAAAAAATGATTACTAAAAACTTAAATTATGATATGAATAATTATGTGTATATTGATGATAGTTTTAATATATAAGAGGTGATATTATGAGAAAAGCAGTAATATTTGATTTAGATGGAACACTTTGGGAAGTAGTAGATTCTACTTATACTAGCGTTAATGAAGTTGCTGAAAAATATAACTGTGGACCAATTAGTAAAGAAATGGTTTGTTCTAACTATGGTAATAATAAAGTAGAAACAGCTCAATTGTATTTTCCTGAATTACCACAAGAAGAAGCATTTAAGATATTAGATGAAGCAGATGAATTAAATAATAAAAAGTTACTAGTTAATGGTGGATATATATATCCAGGTTTAGAAGATGTATTATTTAAACTAAATGAAAAATATGATTTATATATAGTTAGTAATACAGCAACTAAAAAATATATAGAAGCATTTTTAATATCATCTAAGTTATTTAAATATTTTAAAGATTATGTAGCTGCATCTGAAATAATATTATCTAAAGGTAATGCAGTTATTAAACTAATGGATGATTATTATATAGAAGAAGCAGTATATGTAGGAGATACACAAAAAGATTGTAATGCTGCTACAACCGCTCATATCCCATTCGTTCAATGCTTATATGGATTCGGTAAAGATTTAGGTTGTGAATATAAAATAAATGATATATCTGAACTATGTAATGTAGTTGATAGTATATTAGATAAATAGAAGTATATATTTAGTTATATACTTTTTTTATTTCAATTATTATAATATTAGCGAAAGGTGATGCTTATGTCTAAGATTTCCAATGTTATACTAATGCTTCAATACTTAGAAAATGGTAGAAAGTATAATATCAAAGAATTAGCTGATAAACTTGAAGTATCTGAAAGAATGATTAGGGTATATAAAGAAGAATTAGAAAAAGCAGGTATTTATATTGATACTATCATGGGACCTTATGGAGGATATGTATTAAATCAAAGCATAAGAATACCTTCAAGAAAATTTACATTAGATGATTATAAGTTTTTACATAATTTAAATGTCAGTGATGAAGACAAAGAAAAACTAGAAATAATAGCTGATAAAGTACACGGTGTATATTTCAACTCTAAAGCTGAAAATATAGAATTAAAAGATGAAACAAAGAATTATTACAATATATTAACAAGAGCTATTAAAGAAAAAAGAAAAGTATTAATAAACTATTATTCTTTTACACATGGAAATCAGGATCGTATAATTCATCCGTTAGATATGTTTTTATATAATTCAGGATGGGGATGTGCTGCTTACTGTGAGAAGAAGAAAGATTTAAGACATTTTGAATTAAAAAGAATTAATAAAATAGAATTATTGGATAAAAATTTTTAAGTAGACGAAATACTTCCTCTTCAAGTGATATAAAAAACTTGAGGAGGATTTTTTATGGAAAAGAACATGAAAGAAAATTTTGAAAAGTTAGAAAGGAGAGTAATAGATAGTTTATATTCATCCGATTTAGATAAGATTAATTATTACTTATCTAAATTAAAAGAACCAACACTAATATCAGGCGTAGGTGGATCAAGAGTAGTATCAGAATATGCATCTAAAATAATGGCAGCTAAAAATGGTATTATTACAAGAAATACTGAACCTAGAGATTTTAATTATATGAATATTAAATCATATAAGAATGTATTATCTTGTAGTTATTCAGGTAATAACTATGGAGTTGAATTATCATTTTTAAATAATCTAAAACATTATTTACTTGCTAGTAAAGTAAATGATAGAAAAGATATAATTAATCTAACATATAACTGTGAAGATAAGGAAAAGAGTTTTATCTCATTAGGTGCTACACTTATACCATGTAGCATATTATTAAACTATTATTTGGATAATGAATACTATAGGATTATAGATGCTTTAGATAATTATGAATATAGTTTTGATGTTTCCAGTGATGCTTTTGAAATATTCAGTGGAATAGATACTTCAACAGCAAGTGAATATTTGGAATCTACCATGTTAGAATCTGGGATAGGAATACCTATAGTACATGATAAATATTCTTATTGTCATGGAAGAAGTACATTATCTACAGTTAGTAATAATATAGCTATATATTTTAATAGTAATACAGAATTAGATAAATTATTATTATCAGAATTACCTAAGTATTATAAAGATGTAATAATATTAGATTATTATCCTAATTTATTTAATGAATATATACTATTAGTTCAATGCTTGTATCTAACTAAATATATAGCTGAATCCAAACAAAAAGATTTGTCTGGTGTTGATTATAATCCTATTGTTAAAAAACTATATAAATACAATGGTGAGTTATAAAAC
>JAIKYM010000162.1 GCA_024683115.1 Bacilli bacterium | reverse complement strand
CTCTTTTAGTTTCAACATCCATTTATACTAACATCTCCTTCATCATTTTATTCTTATCACTTAATAGCTCAACTAACCTATCTATTTCTTCTTTAGTATTATAGAAATATAAAGATACTCTAATAGTTTGATCTATACCAGTTACATGTTTAAGTATCTTAGCACAGTGATTACCTGTTCTTACACATATATTATATTTATTTAAATAATAACCTACATCTTGAGGGAATATATCATCAATTACAAATGATATAATACCTGAATCAGATTTATTATTTAATACCTGAATATAATCTATATCTTTAACTTTATTCAAGAAATATTCCTTTAATTCGCATTCATGCTTATATATATTATCCATTCCTATAGAATAAATATAATTAACGGCTTCACCTAAACCAATTGCACCAGCTATATTAGGTGTTCCTGCTTCAAATCTAATTGGAGTATTCTTTAAAACTATACTTTTAGGAGTATCAAAAGATGAATTCATTCCTCCACCTAATCTTTGTGGTATCATTTTATCCAATAATTCACTTTTACCATATAAAACACCAATACCCGTTGGTCCACACATCTTATGACCTGAGAAGGTTAAGAAATCAACATCTAAATCTTTAACATCAACTTTCATATGTGGAACACTTTGCGCACCATCTACTAATACTTTAATACCTTTTTCATGTGATATTCTACAAATATCTTTAACAGGTCTAATATCACCTATAACATTTGTTACGTGAGCTAATGATATTACTTTAGTCTTTTCAGTAATAGCATTAATAATATTATCAATCGTTACATGATAATTATCATCCAAATCAACATATTTAATAACAATACCAATTTCATTAACTAGATTAAACCAAGGTAATACTAAAGAAGCATGTTCAGCTTTACTAATAATTACTTCATCACCTTGTCTTAATATGTTTTTAAAATAACCATTTATAACCATATTTAATGAATCAGTACATCCAGAAGTAAATACTATTTCATCTTCATTTGCACCAACAAAAGAAGCAACTATAGATCTTGCTTTATTGTATTCCTCTTCAGCTACTTCAGCGATATTATATTCCCCTCTATGAATATTAGCAGGATAATCTAAATAATAACTATTTATCTTATCTATAACTACTCTTGGTTTTAAAGTAGTAGCCGAATTATCAAAATAAGTTAATTCATTAAGAATAGGAAAATCATTTCTATTCATAGTAATCACTTCCACATATAAAATTATAAATTAATATCATATAAAAATCAATTTTATAAATAAAACACGATATAAATCGTGTTCTACATACCTGAGAATGTTTGTAAGATTGATAGTAATAGTAATGCCATAACACCGATACCAGTGAATACTAACATACGCATTGTTTTACTTTCCATCTTATCCAAACGGCTTTTATATCTTGCTTCTCTTGCTTTTTGTTGTAAAGCAGAAATATTTCTTGAGAAAGTTAATAATTGTTCTTGTTTTCTTTCTTGTTTACCTAATCCTAAACGATATAATAAACGCATCATTCTCATTGAATCTCTAACTGGGAAATCCTTCGCAAAATCCATATATGGTTGTATCGAAGAATCACCGGCGTTAATCTTTTCAATCATTTCCTTTAAACCTTCTTTGAAGATTTCAGGAGCATCACCAACAGATTTACCTAAAGCAACAGGAACTGTATAGTGTTGTATTAAGATTTCCAAATTCTTTAAGTAATATGGTAATTGTGTATCAATTAAATGTAAGTGAGATTTATAGTAGTTCTTTAATTGTATATATGGTAATTTAAACATTACAAAGAATACACCAAATAATATTAAGAACATTACTCCATTTTTAAATGCAGATATAAATAAGAAACCTACGAGTAAAGATACTATTAATCCATTCTTTAATCTTGAATTAAATAACGAATCAATATTAACAGCTTCACCATATTTGGCCTTTGCATAGAATTCAAAATCTGATTCTTTTAATTTTTGAAAATATACTGAATTATCATCAACGAATTTATTGATACTGAATCCACCAATATATTGCATTATAATTAAGATAATTGCAGCTAATAATAAAACTTCTACATACATATTATTCAGCCCCCGTATCTTCATTATAGAATTTTTCACCAGAAATAATAAAGTATGAGTTTATCCAAATAATACCATGTAATAAACATCTTACAAAGAACTGGTTAATCATAGTCTTATAAGTATCAACATTTAATAATGCTTGAACTAATATTGCAAGACCATACAATGCAACACCGAATGTAATGAACTTAGTGTGTGATCCTGCTCTATCCATTTTATCACGATATACACCTTCAACAAGTGTATCTATATCTTGCATCATATTTTCTAGTGACTCACCTGAGTCTTTTGCACCTTCTTTTGTTATTTGAACGAATAATTGGTGCATATTCTTAACCATATAATATGGATACTTGGAATCGAAATAAGCAACAGCTTCATCGATAGTACCATTTGCATATGACATATCAATAACTTTCTTAACATCAGATAATATAGGTTCTTCTAAAATTCCTGAATCTCTAACACCTTCAAGCGCTTTAACGAATGATTGTGTTGTATTAAATTCATTAATAACGTTAGTACAATATACTTGTATAGCCTCAAATATAAATTCCGAATAAACCTTTTGTGATTTTAAGTAAGATAAATATGGAATAAACATTATTGCTACAACTGCATATATAATAGCTCTAACTATAGAATAGAAATAGAAATATCCTACTACTGCAGCTCCTCCACCAATTAATATAACTTGTGTAAGGAATTGTCTAGGAGTATAATCCTGTCCTAATTCTTTAGTTTTAGCACGTACTTCTTGATAAGTATAAGGTGCATACTTATTATATAATGATCTAACTGTATCAACTAAAAATGTATATACTGATCCACCACTTTGCATTCTATAAGATAGAACGAAGATAGCGATAATAATCATTATAGCTAATTCCATATATATCATCCTTTCATATTATTTATTAATTAACTCCTCCGCCAAGATTACCAGTTATATTTGGACTAATGATTGAATCATTTAAAACTGGCGCAGCAGCGGGTTGTACTGGTTGTACAGGAGCAGCAGCAGGTTGTGCTTGCGCTGGTTGTACATTTTGTACAGGAGTCGCTGGTTGAACTAATTGAGTTTGAGTTGGTTGTTGAACTGTAACTTGTTGAGGTGTTGTTTGAACAACTTGTTGAGGTGTTGTTTGAACAACTTGTTGAGATGTTGTTTGAAAAACTTGTGTAGTAACTTGAGTTGGTTTAGTTTGTACAACTTGAGCCTTCTCTATAGGTACTTCAGGAGTCACACTTGATTCCTTTGGCATTTCAACATCCTCTGCATCTTTTTTAGCTTGTTCAACTTGTTCAGGAGATGATTCATGAATAGTATTTTCACCATTCATATTAAACATGTCTCCTTCAGAGTTTTTATTCTCATCCTTCTTTTCTTCTGTTCCTTCAGCAGGAGGTGTAGGATAACCATTGAACTCTTTGCCAATCTTTTCATCATATTTTTTAGCTTCTTCTATAGCATCTTGTACGCCTTCACCACTTTCTCCTAATCCGAAAGTATCTTGAGGTAACATAACGTTAGATATAGCTAAATAATCTAATAAATGTTTGTCTGGATTATGTAATTGAATCTTACCATCCATACCTTTTCTATATATTTCTGTAACACCAGGTTGATTATTTTCATCAACGTAGAATGAACAAACTTCAATAATTTCACGTTGGAATCTGTTTAATCTCTTTGAGAAATAACCTTTAACATAGATACCAATTTGAATATATCTATGGAAAGATGTTACAAATTGATCAATATCTTGTGAAGACTCCAATAATGAATACAAACGTAAAGGAATGTTCGCAGCATTATCGGCATGGATTGTAGATAAGATGTGGTGTCCTGATGAAATAGAGTTACGTACAGCAAGAACAGCTTCTGCAGAACGAACCTCGGAAAGTAAAATCCAAATAGGGTTTTGTCTCATGCAGGCTACTAACGCTTCAGTATAAGAAGCTATATTATTAGTCTTCATTGCTACGATATCTCTTTCAGGAAATATCTTATCTAAGTGAAGTTCCAATGTATCTTCAATTGTTATTATCTTTTCATCGTATTTAGTCTTTGATGCTAAATACTTAACTAACTCAGTTTTACCTGAGCCAGTTTCTCCGGCAACTAGAATATTTGCATGACCTTCTACACATTTAATTAAGAAGTCATGTAACTGCTCAGTAGCATATTGTTCATCTAGTAATTTATCTTTATTTAATCTGATCTTAGCAGGAGTTTTACGTAATAATACAGCAATACCATTTGTGGCTATTGAATCATGTACGAAATTCATACGTAACTCAGCAGATTCAGCATCTAGGAATGGGTGAGCCATATTAAATGTCTTACCCATAACATTTGAACATTGGAATGCTAGTTTTTCCATAAATGCATTATTAATTTCTGGTCTTTTAACTTGTTTGATACCACTAGACAATGTCTTTAACCATACTTGTCCACCATTTGAGTATGATACATCGGTTACATCATCATCTTGGAGGAATTCTTCAAGTGGGCCAAATTCCATTTGATCAAATATTGAATTTAACATTTAATCACCCTTTTCTTCTTGTAAAAATAATTATTAGTTCATAATTGATGAATTTGCTTCAATTAATGCTATTAACTTATCGTTTCTTTCTGGATTACCAGGATTTTCAGAATAACCCGCATTTCTAGGAACAGGGATTATTTGAATAGCATAATCACTAACATTTTCAGCTTTAACTAAATATTCATGATCAATAATAGGTAAAACGAATACTAATGAAGTAGGATTACATTTTCCTTCTTCGTCATCAGCCTCAGTAAATACATCTAAACCTTTATCATTATTAACTTTAATTACTTGTAATGCTTTATAGAACCATGTATAAACAGTTTTTTCTTCACTATCATCACCCTCTTTAAGGTTAAATGCAGCATATAAATCAATATAATTACCAGGCATTATTGAGCATCCGTACGTTGAATGGAAATCTACTTTTAATTCATAAGTAGTATATCCATCTGGAATATCAGCTAGTAATGAAATATCAGCTGTTGACGAATCAGCTACAGCATCACGATAGAAGAAACTATTCTTAGGAATAGAATATCCTCTAGCTACATATTGATTTTTTATATTTCTTTGCGCTTGTAACAAATTAGAACCATTTGCAGTAACAAAGTTACCAGACACCTCAACACTACCAATTGCATCAGCAGTTATTTCTGCAGAAGACTTTAATTGAGCAGTACAATAAGGGATTGAAACTGGAGCAACAGCTCTTCCTATCATATATGAATAAACAAGATAAATAACAACAATTAAACCAATTACTAGTATAAATGTTAATGTGTTAGGATTACTAAAGAATCTTTTTATACTTGTTTTTAACTTTCCAACATCCATATTTTCACTTCCTTTTATATTCTATAATTCAATACATCTATCTTCGATAAAATCTACTAAATTAGCACTAGAAATATTGATTTGATTTGCCTCTTTAGTATATTGAGCATTTCTTAATAAAGGTATTATTTCAACTTCTCTATCTATAAATTGTGATTTCATTAATAATACGTAATAATATTCTTCAACAGCGAATAACAATTCAGTAGGTTCACCATTAGCCAAACCATTCTTTAAGATATTATTTCCAGATTCATCTTTAACCGCTAATACTCTAATAGATTCAATGAATTTAGAATATATAACTCTATCTTCATTTTCTTGATCCTTAGCTAGAATATATAAATCTATATAGTCTCCTGCTCTAACTGAGTTATAGAAAGTAGATTTTTTATCAACTTTTAAAGAGAATATTGTATATCCATCTGGAATATTAGAAAATGCATAGTCAGGCATTTCTTCAGCTTCAATTATTTGTTCTTTATAGAATAATGAATTTTTAGGAATTGAAGTTTTATAAGATACATACTTATTTACAACATCTTGTTCACTTAATATTAAGTTATCAGCTGCAGATGCATATGTACTAGATATTTTTATTTTACCCACCATATCACTAGTAATTAATGTTCTAGATGCTAATGTTTGTTTAGCATATGGAACAGTTACCGGATTAGTTGCAATTCTTACTCTCCAGTTATATCCAATTATTAAAGTTGCAATACACGCTAAAATACCAAGAATTGTAACAGTATTCTTATTACCTACAAACCTCTTGATAATACCATTTGCTGTTGTTTTTTTCTTACTTATCATTTAATAGTCACCTTATCACTTTCTAACTAAACCCTCTACTATAAAAAATTATAACACATAATTTTATTATTTTAAACAAAATATGATACATATATGTTAAAATTATTTTAGGTGATTTACATGTCTGAAAAATATAAGCCAATAAACTTTGGAAGTACCAATGTTTTTAAGGCACTTTTTACTACAATTATATTATTTATAATAAGGATAGTATTATTGTCTATGTTCCAATCTGTAACAAAAGATACAATGTTGTCTAACGTTATTGTATATACAATCTTAATTATTGCTCTTTTTTATGTACAAAGAAAAGAATTAATTAAAGAATTTAAAAGTCTAGGTACTACCTTAAAAAAAACGAGCGTTAAGATACCACTTACAATTATTTTATTCCTAATTATTGAATACGTAGTAAACGGAATACTAATGAAATACTTAAATGCCCTACCTGCTGGACAAGATTTAGTTCAAGAAGCACTAAAAGGTAAATCAATAATAGTAATTATATATTTAGTTATACTTACACCCATATTAGAAACACTATTCTTCTTTTATCCATATAAAAGTATAAAGAATAAAGTAGTAGCTTTCTTATTTTCAACTACAGTATTTGCACTATTTCATATGATCACAGTTAATAGTGCTATAGAATTATTATTTCTAATACCATATTTATTTATGTCTGCTGCATTCTCATATGGATTCTTTAAAACAGGTAATATTTATGTGTCAATTATAGTTCATGCTATTAATAATATAATAGCTATTGTGTTATTATTTATATAAGGTGATATTAAATGAATAAATTTAGAATAATTAAGATTATTATCATATTAATAATCATTGGAGTTGGCTTATTATTTTGGATGAGATATATCTCAACTAAAGGCTTAGTTATTAAAGAATATCCTATAAAAACAGAAAAACTAAATGAAGATTACGATGGATTTAAAATAGTACATTTCACAGATTTACATTACGGATCAACTATAGGATTAGAAGAAGTTAAAAATATTGTTTCTACTATAAACAATCAAAATGCAGATATAGTTGTATTTACTGGCGATTTATTTGATAACAACGTTAAAATAGCTAACGATAATATAGATATATTAGCTGATGAATTAAATAAAATTAAAGCAAATATAAAAGTATATGGAATACCAGGAAATCATGATTATGATAACAAAGAAAACTGGGAATACTTTATAGAAAAAACTAATTGGAAAATATTAACTAATACATACGATTTTATATATACGGAATCAAATGAACCAATTGTATTTGTTGGATTAGATGATTATTGGGAAGGTACTCCTGATTATAAAGAAGCATATCAATATTTAAATGATTCAACAAAAGACTTCTACACTATCCTATTATTACATGAACCTGATCAAGTAGATCATATTAATGATGGAAACGAAGAAAATAATTTCAACTTTGATTTAGCATTAGCTGGTCACTCACATCTAGGTCAAGTAAGACTTCCATTTATAGGAGCTACAGTTTTACCATATGGTTCTAAAAAATATTACGATGAACATTATATATTAGGAGATGGAAAAGACCTTTACATTTCAGGTGGACTTGGAACATCAGTGTTAAAAATAAGATTTATGAATAAACCATCAATTAATGTATATAGATTCTATACTAAAAAAGAAGTACAACAATAGTACTTCTTTTATTTATCATCAGGATCTCTTAATATTCCAACTACTACAATGTTATCTACTTTATCATTGTATATTTTGCCTTCATAGTTTTTAGCAAATACTTCAACAAAGTATCTAAATTCCGCTTCACTAGAATAACCAATTACATTTTTTAATATCTTATCATATTTAACATCATAGCCTTTATCCTTTTGGGCTAATGCTAAAATTGGTTTCTTAGTAGTTATTGCATATTTTAATTCCATATTTAAGCCAGTATCAGAATCTGTTAAGTCAACAACACACACATTAGATCTATCAATCATATCTTTATAATATTTTTCTTTATTATTATTAGATTCAGAAAATAATAATTCATCATGTGATAATTGTTCTGATCTTAATACAGGTAAATAAATATTTTCATTAGCATCTATTTTGTTTCTGATATTAGATGCAGATATTATTTCA
>JAIKYM010000128.1 GCA_024683115.1 Bacilli bacterium | reverse complement strand
CATTTAAATATGGTAAATCAAAGAAGTTCTTTAAAGATCAATTAGAAAATGATAGTGTTGAAACAACTATGTTAAATACTGTAGCAGAAGCTAAATATTTAAATAATTTTGCAGAAGATTTTAAATCTGCAACAACATTGTTTTCCATATCATCACCACTTTAATTATATATTAAATAAAGAAATAATTAAATAGAAAAAAACTCCTTGACGGGAGTTTTATTTTAATATTCTATTTAAGTAAATACCTGTGTAAGAATTCTTGTTCTTAGCAACTTCTTCAGGAGTACCAGTAGCAACTATTTCTCCACCGCCATCTCCTCCATCAGGTCCAAGGTCAATTATATAATCAGCTACTTTAATAACATCTAAGTTATGTTCAATAACAACAACTGTATCTCCATTATCAACAATACGTTGTAAGATGTTTATTAATTTAGATATATCATATGTATGTAATCCAGTAGTAGGTTCATCAAGTATAAATATAGATTTACCTGTAGCTTTCTTTTGTAATTCTTTAGCAAGTTTAATTCTTCCGGCTTCACCACCAGATAAAGTAGGAGCTGATTGTCCAAGTTTAACGTATCCTAAACCTACATCCATCAAAACTTGTAGTTTATTTTTAACTTTTGCATGATTTTCAAAGAATTCAATAGCTTCTTCTACTCTCATATTTAATACATCATTAATATTTTTACCTTTAAATTTAATATCTAGAGTTTCAGAGTTAAATCTAGTTCCATGACAAACATCACAAGGAACATATACATCAGGTAAGAAGTGCATTTCAATCTTCTTAACTCCATCACCCCAACATGCTTCACATCTTCCACCTTTAACATTGAATGAGAATCTACCTTTGTCATATCCTCTCATCTTAGCTTCTTTTGTTTCCGCAAATATATCTCTTATATCATCAAATACACCTGTATAAGTTGCAGGATTAGATCTAGGAGTTCTTCCTATTGGATCTTGTGATATTTGAACTACCTTATCAATATTTTCAAGTCCATCTATAGATGTATGTTTACCTATTCTAACCTTTGAATCATAAACACTATGTTGTAATGCTTTAGTTAATATTTCATTTACTAAAGAAGATTTACCTGAACCAGATACACCAGTTACACAAGTAAATGTTCCTAATGGGAATTTAACATTAACATTCTTTAAGTTATTCTCTTTAGCACCTTTAATAGTAATAAACTTCTTATTACCTTTTCTTCTCTTTTCAGGTATATCTATTTTCATTCGACCTGATAGATATGCACCAGTTATTGATTCTTCACATGCTTCAATATCTTCAACAGTACCTTGCGCAACTAGATGACCACCTTCATTACCTGCTTGAGGTCCAATATCAATGATATGATCAGCTGCTCTCATGGTATCTTCATCATGTTCTACAACTATTAATGTATTACCTAAGTCTCTCATGTTCTTTAATGATTCAATTAAACGATCATTATCTTTTTGATGTAATCCAATAGATGGTTCATCAAGTACATATAATACACCAGATAATCTTGAACCTATTTGGGTAGCTAGTCTAATACGTTGTGCTTCACCACCGGATAAAGTGCCTGCTTCTCTAGCTAAAGATAAATAATTTAATCCTACATGGTCCAAAAACTCTAATCTACTCTTTATTTCTTTAACAATAAGTTCAGATATTTCTTCTTGTTGTTTAGTTAGTTTTAACTTATCAAAGAAAGTAATTAAATCTTTAATACTCATTTGTACTACATCCCAGATTGATTTACCACCAACTAAGATATTTAATATATCACTTTGAAGTCTTGCTCCGTGACAAGTTGGACATAAGTCTTCACCCATGAATCCTTCAATCCATTCTCTTATCCATCCAGAAGATGTTTCCATATATCTTCTTTCAAGTGTAGTAACAATACCTTCATAAGTACCAATCGATTTTCTTTCTGTACCTTTACCAGTTATAAAAGTATATTCATATATATCATCTGATCCATATAGAATTGTATTTAATTCTTCTTCAGTAAAATCTTTTAACTTCTTATTTAAATCAATACCTTTAGCTTCTGCTACAGTATTTAACATAGTTGTTTCAACACTATCATTTTCTAATTGATCTTTAAAGAACTTCTTTGATTTACCATATTTAAATGATTTAATACCCCCATCAGGTATAGATAAGTTCCAATCAGGTATTAATAAATCTAAATCAATATGTTTAGTCTTACCTAATCCCTTACAATGTGGACATGCACCATATGGAGCATTAAATGAGAATATTCTTGGTTCTAACTCAGGTAATGAGAAATCACAGTCAGGACAAGCAAAATTCTCTGACATAACTATTTCTTTATCACCTAATACATTAACTACCACTTTTCCATTTGCAAGTTTTGTAGCTGTTTCAATTGCTTCAAATAATCTAGCACGAACATCTTCTTTAATAACTATTCTATCTATTAATACATCTATATTATCTTTTTTATTTTTATCTAATTCTATTTCTTCAGCTAATTCTAAGATATCTCCATTTACTCTAACTCTTGAGTAACCATCTTTTCTTAATCTATCAAATAAATCTTTATGTGTACCTTTTTCACCATGAACAATAGGTGCATACACTTCAAGTTTAGTTCCTTCTTCATATTCAAGTATTCTATTAGTCATCTCTTCTACTGATTGAGACGAAATTGGTTTCTTATGAGTTGGACAATAAGGAACACCAATACGAGCAAATAATAATCTTAAATAATCATATATTTCAGTTACAGTACCTACAGTAGATCTAGGATTATTATTAGTTGTCTTTTGATCTATAGATATAGATGGTGATAATCCTTCTATAGAATCAACATTAGCCCTTTCTCCACCACCTAAAAATTGTCTAGCATACGATGATAAAGATTCTATATATCTTCTTTCACCTTCAGCATAGATAGTATCAAAGGCTAAAGATGATTTTCCAGAACCTGAAACACCTGTCATGACAACAAGCTTATTCTTAGGTATTTCTACATCAATATTTTTAAGGTTATTTTCCCTTGCACCTTTAACGATTATTTTATCATTCATAGTATCACCAACTACTTCGTATTATATAGATGTTTAAAAAATAATTCAATAACATATATTTACATAAATAAAAATTTAAAAATATAATTATTATTCAACATATATATAAGAATGATATACTAATAATAGGTGAGAGTCATGGACAAGAAAACCAAAATAGGTATAGGTATATTAGCAGGATTATTTATTATTGCTACAAGTGTTTATGTAATACTAGTATTAACAGATAATACTAAACCATCTAATACAGCAGATGATAGAACAACAACAGGAATGATTGAAGATACAACTACTACTGTAGTAGCTAATCCAAATAAAGAAGGAACTACAACTACTAAACAAAATAGTAACGTTCCTAATACAAAAGAAAATACGACAACTACAACTAAGACTACAACAACCACTACTACAACTACAAAGAGTACTACAACTAAACCTATTGATAATCCTAAGTATAGTGAAGCTAAAGCATTAGCTAATAGTAATAAAAGTGACTACAATACAATATTAAATCTAACAAATCAATTAAGACAATCTCAAGGAGTAGCAACAGTAACACTTGATAACGATCTATGTGTAGCAGCAACTTATAGAGCTATAGAGTTAACGCAAAAATTAGATCATATTAGACCAGATGGAAGTAAACCAAATACAATATTTAATGATTTAAAAATAAGCTATAGAGCATTTGGAGAAAACATAACATATAGTACAAACCTAACTGATGCCAATTGGGCTTATACTCAATGGTATGAATCAACACTTCATAAAAATAATATGTTAGATACTAGATTCCATAAGATGGGAATTGGTAAGTACGTAAAAGATGGAAAAACTTATTGGGTACAATTATTCACAAATTAAAAAGATATAATATACTTATATCTTTTTTATATGTTATAATAACAACTTAAATGGGGGAAATTTATGTATTACAAGAAGTGGAATAAGACTAAATTAAATGAACAGTTGAAAAAATTAAACAAACTATTCGCAGAGAATCCTTCTTATGAGATAGGACAATCAATAGGAATAATAGAAGATTTACTTAATAACTCACCAAGAATCTTTATAGGTGAGAATAGTTTTAATCAACAATTATCTACAGATAAATCAATAATAGAAGAAAATGCTTCTTTCATGGCTGCCATTAATAGATTTGCAAATCATAGTGAATTATTAAATACAAAAGTCCCAAGCTTACAAGAATATGATATACCTAACAATGTATTACTTGCATTCTTACACGATTTCTATAATTCAATAGATAGAGAATTTGCTAAATATTTTAATAGAATATATCAAGAAAGAAAAAATAACTTAAGAATAACTAATAATACAGGAAATGGTTATACTCGTAATTATATGTATTATATTCCTACTTTAAACTATGCTTATGTTAATATT